>NZ_JACARN010000038.1:0-58196 GCF_013386605.1 Pseudomonas sp. IPO3749
CTACGAGCCCAATGCCTGGGGCAACAACAAATGCGACATGGTCACGCCTAAAGACGGGCTGGCCATCAAGCAGGCGGAAAGCAAATGACCTCTCACAAGGCGTTTACCGCGACCCGCCCCGCCCACCCGCTTGCAGGAGAACGGCCATGAGCGCTGTGATCGATGACCATGGTCACGCCGACCATGCCCACGGCCCCGCCAAGGGGTTGATGCGGTGGGTGCTGACCACCAACCACAAAGACATCGGCACCATGTACCTATGGTTCGCCTTCGCCATGTTCCTGCTTGGCGGCTCGTTCGCCATGGTGATCCGGGCCGAGTTGTTCCAGCCCGGCCTGCAGATCGTGCAGCCGGCGTTCTTCAACCAGATGACCACTATGCACGGGCTGATCATGGTGTTCGGCGCGGTGATGCCGGCATTCGTCGGCCTGGCCAACTGGATGATCCCGTTGATGATCGGCGCGCCCGACATGGCCCTGCCGCGCATGAACAACTTCAGTTTCTGGCTGTTGCCGGCGGCGTTCCTGCTGCTGGTTTCGACGCTGTTTACGCCCGGCGGAGGGCCGAACTTCGGCTGGACCTTCTACGCGCCGCTCTCCACTACCTACGCGCCGGAAAGCGTGACGTTCTTTATCTTCGCGATCCACCTGATGGGCATCAGTTCGATCATGGGCGCGATCAACGTGGTCGCCACCATCCTCAACCTGCGTGCGCCCGGCATGACCTTGATGAAAATGCCGTTGTTCGTGTGGACGTGGCTGATCACCGCGTTCCTGCTGATCGCGGTGATGCCGGTGCTGGCGGGCTGCGTGACCATGATGCTGATGGATATCCACTTCGGCACCAGCTTCTTCAGTGCGGCCGGCGGTGGTGACCCGGTGTTGTTCCAGCACGTGTTCTGGTTCTTCGGTCACCCTGAGGTGTACATCATGATCCTGCCGGCCTTCGGTGCCGTCAGCTCGATCATCCCGACCTTCTCGCGCAAGCCGTTGTTCGGCTACACCTCGATGGTCTACGCCACGGCGAGCATCGCCTTCCTGTCGTTTATCGTGTGGGCGCATCACATGTTCGTGGTGGGCATTCCGCTGGTGGGCGAGTTGTTCTTCATGTACGCCACGCTGCTGATCGCCGTGCCCACGGGTGTGAAGGTGTTCAACTGGGTCAGCACCATGTGGCAAGGCTCGCTGACCTTCGAGACGCCGATGCTGTTTGCCGTGGCCTTTGTGATCCTGTTCACCATCGGCGGGTTCTCCGGGCTGATGCTGGCGATTGCCCCGGCGGACTTCCAGTACCACGACACCTATTTCGTGGTGGCGCATTTCCATTACGTACTGGTGCCCGGCGCGATCTTCGGCATCTTCGCCTCAGCCTACTACTGGCTGCCGAAATGGACCGGCCACATGTACGACGAAACCCTGGGCAAACTGCACTTCTGGCTGTCCTTCGTGGGCATGAACATGGCGTTTTTCCCAATGCACTTCGTCGGGCTGGCGGGCATGCCGCGCCGGGTGCCGGACTACAACCTGCAGTTCGCCGACTTCAACATGGTTTCTTCGATTGGCGCGTTCATGTTTGGCGCCACGCAGATCTTCTTCCTGTTCATTGTGATCAAGTGCATCCGTGGCGGCCCGCCGGCACCCGCCAAACCGTGGGATGGCGCTGAAGGCCTGGAGTGGAGCGTCCCGTCACCGGCGCCATACCACACCTTTACCACGCCGCCGGAGGTCAAATGAACAGGATGACGGGAGGCGGCCATGGCTGAGTCCGTGCCCACCAAGCGCCTGGTCACCCGCCTGCTGATCCTGGTGGTGGCGATGTTCGCCTTCGGCTTTGCACTGGTGCCGATCTACGACGTGATGTGCAAGGCGTTCGGCATCAACGGCAAGACAGCCGGGCAGTACGAGGGCTCGCAGGTGGTGGACCCAACGCGCCAGGTTCGCGTGCAGTTTTTGTCCACCAACGCCATCGACATGGTCTGGGATTTTTATGCCAAGGCTGACGAAGTGGTGGTCAATCCGGGGGCGGTGACCGAGATGCTGTTCGTGGCCCACAACCCCACCGACAAGCCGATGACGGCCCAGGCTGTGCCCAGTATTTCCCCGGCCGAAGCGGCGATGTATTTCCACAAGACCGAGTGCTTTTGCTTCACCCAGCAAGTGCTGCAACCGGGCCAGCGCATCGAGATGCCGGTGCGTTTCATTGTCGACCGCGACATGCCCAAGGATGTGAAGCATCTGACCCTGGCGTACACGCTGTTTGATATCACTGCGCGCCAACCGCCGGTGGCTGCCCACAGCGGCGGCTAGCTACTGTTTGCCCCCTCAATCAGGAGAGCGAATACATGTCGTCTCATGATACGTACTACGTACCAGCGCAAAGCAAATGGCCAATAATTGCCACGTTTGGCCTGTTGATCACGGTGTACGGACTGGGTCTGTGGTTCAACGACCTTAAAGCCGCGCGGGCGGAATCCCACGGCCCGTGGATCTTTTTCGTCGGCGGGCTGTTGTTGGCCTACATGCTGTTCGGCTGGTTCGGCGCGGTGATCAAGGAAAGCCGCGCCGGTTTGTACAGTTCGCAGATGGACCGCTCGTTCCGCTGGGGCATGACCTGGTTCATCTTTTCCGAGGTGATGTTCTTTATCGCCTTCTTCGGTGCGCTGTTTTACGTGCGCCACATGTCGGCGCCCTGGCTGGCGGGTGAAGGCTCAAAGGGCGTCGCACATATGCTGTGGCCGAACTTCGAGTTTGCCTGGCCGTTGCTGAATAACCCCGACCCGAAAATGTACCCGGCACCGGAAGGCACCATCAGCCCGTGGGGCCTGCCGCTGGTGAACACCATTCTGCTGGTGAGCTCCAGCGTGACCATCACCATCGCCCACCACGCGCTGCGTAAAGGCCATCGTGGCGCGCTGAAAATCTGGCTGGCGATCACTGTGCTGTTGGGCCTGGCGTTCCTGGGGTTTCAGGCCGAGGAATACATCCACGCCTATAAAGAGCTGGGCCTGACCTTGGGCTCCGGCGTGTACGGCGCGACGTTCTTCATGCTCACCGGGTTCCACGGCGCTCACGTCACCATCGGCACGATCATTCTGTTCGTGATGCTGATGCGAATCCTCAAAGGGCATTTCAATGCCGAGCACCAGTTCGGTTTCGAGGCGGCCAGTTGGTATTGGCACTTTGTGGATGTGGTGTGGATCGGCCTGTTTTTCTTCGTCTATGTGCTGTGAGGCGCTTTACCACGGCGCATGAGACACCAGTTGGCCGCTGAAAAAGCCCCAGGCGATCAGCGCTACGGTGATCACGGCCAGTACGACACGCACGGTCAAGGCAGTGACGAGGCGATTGGAGTTGCCCTCGTCCTTGACCAGGAAGAACAAGCCACTGAACAGGCTCACGACGGTCGCGATCAGCATCAGGGCAATAGCGGCTTTGAGCATGGTCGGGCTCCAACGGGATGGGCGGGCAATGAAAACAAGTATAGCCAGCGCCATAAAATGCTTTCGGCCGGGAATCGCACCGACATTGGTGGTGTTGGTGCTGCTGCCGTTGATGGTCGGCCTGGGGTTCTGGCAGTTGTCTCGCGGCCATGAAAAACAGCTGCTGGTGGACAGCTACGCCGAGCGGCGCGCGGCAGATCCGATCAGCAGCGCGCAACTTAGCTACATGGCTGACCCGGCCTTCCGCCGCGTTCGTCTGCGCGGCCAATTCGACGCCGGACACAGCGTATTCCTCGATAACCGCATGCGCGACGGCAAGGCCGGCGTAGAGCTGCTGCAACCCTTCCACGACCAGGCCAGTGGCCTGTGGCTGTTGCTCAATCGCGGTTGGCTGCCCTGGCCGGATCGGCGCACGCCACCCGCCTTCACCACGCCGGATCAGCCGGTGAATCTCGATGCCTGGGTGTACGTCGCCCCTGGCGAAACCTTCCAGCTGCACCCGGATCCGGCGACCGCGCAATGGCCGCGCCTGCTGACAGCCTTGCACCCCGCCGCGCTCTGGGCCGAGTTGGGTCGCAACGGTTTCGCCTATGAGTTGCGGGCCGAAGCCGGCCCCGGCACCTACGAAACCACCTGGCCGATCGTCGCGATGGGCCCGGAAAAACACCTGGCGTATGCCGTGCAATGGTTCGCCATGTCGCTGGCGTTGCTGGCGCTTTATCTCTACCTCGGATGGCATAACAAAAAGGAGAAGCCCCATGGGAGCGGCCACGAATCCACTCAACATGTCTGAAGCCCCGAATCGGCGTAAAGGCCGTTGGCAGTTGATCCTGATCCTGATGATGGTGATCGGCCCGATGGCGCTGGCCACCTTTATGTACAAGCTGCAGTTCTGGGTGCCGGACAGCCGCAGCTACCACGGCGAGATGATCGGCAACGGCCAGACCCGCGGTGATATTGGCGTACAGGCCGATGAGCAGCGCTGGCAACTGCTGGTGACCGCGCCCACTGCCTGTGCAGCGGATTGCCAGCAATTGGTGTACCTCGCACGCCAACTGCAAATCAGCCTGGGTCGTGATGCCTCTCGTGCCAGCCATGCCTTGGCCAGCGCGCAGCCGGTGAGCGCGGAGTACGAGGCCAAGCTGAAAATTGAATACCCGCAGCTGCAACGCTACCCGCTGGACTTGTCGACCTTCAGCAAAGACGCTGCCGCGCCGGGTGATGCGCAACTGTGGATCGTCGATCCCCACGGCAACCTGGTGCTGCGCTACGACGCGAAGGTCAAGGGCAAGGATTTGCTCAACGACCTGCGCCACCTGCTGAAACTGTCGAACATCGGATAAGGGCACCGTCATGGCCAAACCTGGATTTCGCCTCGCGTTGTTTGCCACCTTGCTGGCGCTGATTGTCGTGCTGCTCGGCGCCTATACGCGCCTGACCCACGCCGGCCTGGGTTGCCCGGATTGGCCGGGCTGCTACGGCTTCATCAGCGTGCCCAAGACCGAAGCCCAGTTGGCTCATGCCGAGCTGCACTTTCCCGATACGCCGGTGGAGGCCGACAAGGGCTGGGCCGAGATGACCCATCGTTATTTCGCTGGCACCCTGGGCTTGCTGATCGTGTTGCTGGCCGCGCGTTCGTGGAGCCATCGGCGCGATCCGGGCCAGCCGGTGAAGCTGCCGCTGTTCCTGTTGGCGGTGGTGTTTGCCCAGGCGGCGTTTGGCATGTGGACGGTGACACTGAAGTTATGGCCGCAAGTGGTGACGGGGCATTTATTGGGCGGCTTTGCGACCTTGAGCCTGCTGTTTCTGCTGACCCTGCGCTTGTCCGGTGTATTGCCCGCGTTGATCGTGCCCAAGCGCCTGCAATATTGGGCGACGGCGGGCCTGGTGCTGGTGATCGGCCAGATCGCGCTGGGGGGCTGGGTCAGTTCCAACTACGCGGCGGTGGCCTGTATCGATCTACCGACATGCCATGGCGAATGGTGGCCGGCGGCGGATTTCGCCAATGGCTTTCATCTGACCCAGCACATCGGGCCCAATTACTTGGGCGGGCAACTGGACAGCGAGGCGCGCACGGCCATCCACCTGACCCACCGCATCGGCGCCGTCATCGTTAGCCTGGTGCTGCTGGGCCTGGCCTGGCAACTGCGTGCAGTGGGCATGACACGCCTGGCCGGCTTGCTGCTGATCGCCCTGGCGGCGCAAATCTGCCTGGGCCTGAGCAATGTGTATTTCCACTTGCCGCTGCCGGTGGCGGTCGGGCACAACGCTGGCGGTGCGGCCTTGTTGCTGACGCTGGTACTGGTCAACTACCACGCCCGCACCAGCCTGGTCCGGGTGCGCAACCAACTGCCGTTCGGCTGGCGTTTTATCCCACGCAAACACGTATCGGGCCTCATCACCCTTAAAGGAGAGATGCCATGGCGACCTTGATCGGCGCGCGTCACGGCCAGGCGATCTGGCGTGACTACCTGGAGCTGACCAAGCCGAAAGTGGTGGTGTTGATGCTCATCACCTCCTTGGTAGGGATGTTCCTGGCAACCCGTGCGGGCGTGCCATGGACGGTGCTGGTGTTCGGCAACCTGGGGATAGCCCTGTGTGCGGGCGGCGCGGCGGCGGTGAATCACGTGGTGGACCGGCGGATCGATGCCGTAATGGCGCGTACCCATAAGCGGCCGCTGGCGGAGGGGCGTGTATCGCCGCTGGCGGCGCTGGCCTTTGCATTGTTTCTGGCTGTTGCGGGATTGGCGCTGCTGTTGGCGTTCACCAACCCGCTGGCGGCCTGGCTGACCTTGGCTTCGCTGCTCGGCTACGCCGTGATCTACACCGGCTTTCTCAAGCGGGCGACGCCGCAGAATATCGTCATCGGCGGCCTGGCTGGCGCGGCGCCGCCGCTGTTGGGATGGGTGGCTGTCACCGGGCACGTCAGCGCAGAGCCCCTGTTGCTGGTGCTGATCATCTTCGCCTGGACCCCGCCGCACTTCTGGGCCCTGGCCATTCACCGCAAGGAGGAATACGCCAAGGCTGATATCCCGATGTTGCCGGTCACCCACGGCGAGCATTACACCAAGGTGCATATCCTGCTCTACACCTTCGCCCTGCTGGCAGTGAGCCTGATGCCCTATGTGATCCACATGAGCGGCCTGCTCTACCTTGCGTGCGCGCTGGTATTGGGCGGGCGCTTTCTGCAATGGGCCTGGGTGTTGTACCGTGGCGGTCGGCCGCACGCGGCGATCAACACCTTCAAGTACTCTATCTGGTACTTGCTGCTGCTGTTTATCGCGCTGCTCCTCGACCACTACCTACTGTTGAACCTATGACTCGAACTCAAAAAACTGTCTTCATCCTGGTGGCCCTGGTGGCATTGATCATGGGCCTGACCGTCAACAAAGTGCTTTCGGGCAAAGGCCAGGGCGATCCCACCGCCTTGATCGACGCCGGCATCATCCTGTTGCCGCAAAGCCGTCAGTTGCCGCCGGTGACCATGACCAATCAGGAAGGCCAGCCGGTGGTGGTCAACGAATTGAAAGGCAAGTGGAGCCTGTTGTTCTTCGGCTACACCTTCTGCCCGGACATCTGCCCGACCACCCTCGCCCAGCTGCGCCAGATCAAGAGCGAGTTGCCCAAGGAGGTTGTGGATAAGTTGCAGGTGATTTTGGTCAGCGTCGATCCGCATCGCGACACGCCGACTCAGCTCAAGCAGTACCTGGGTTACTTCGATCCGCAGTTTGTCGGGTTGACCGGTGCGAATGTCGAGGAGGTGCAGAAGGTGTCGAATGCGGTGAGCATTCCGTTCATTCCGGCCGATACCAGCAAACCCAACTACACCGTTGACCACAGCGGCAACCTGGCGCTGATCGGGCCGGATGGGACCCAGCGCGGGTTCATCCGTGCGCCGTTGAACAACCAGAAGCTGGTGGCGCAGTTGCCCGGTTTGCTCCAGCGTAAATAAGTCGGACGCCGACCCAGCTAGCACCACAAAACAAATGTGGGAGCTGGCTTGCCTGCGATAGCGGTGTGCCAGTCAACATCTTCATCGACTGATACACCGCATTCGCGAGCAAGCCCGCTCCCACATTTTTTGATCTTCGGTGTTACAAAGATTGGTCGAGATCAGAACGCTGGCTTGATCGCGCCTTTGTACTTCTCTTCGATGAATTTCTTCACTTCAGGCGTGTGCAGGGCTGCAACCAGCTTCTTCACGGCGTCCGAGTCTTTGTTGTCTTCGCGGGTCACCAGGATGTTCACGTAAGGCGAGTCGCTGCCTTCGATGACCAGCGCATCCTTGGATGGGTCCAGCTTGGCTTCCAGCGCGTAGTTGGTGTTGATCAGCGCCAGGTCGACCTGGGTCAGCACGCGCGGCAGGGTGGCGGCTTCCAGTTCGCGGAACTTCAGGTTTTTGCTGTTACCGGTGATGTCCTTGATGGTCGACAGGATGTTGGTCGGGTCCTTCAGGGTGATCAGGCCATTCTTGGCCAGCAGCAACAGGGCGCGGCCGCCGTTGGTGGCGTCGTTCGGGATGACCACGTTGGCGCCGCTTGGCAGCTCGTCCAGCTTCTTGTACTTGCTGGAGTAGGCGCCCAGAGGTTCCAGGTGCACAGCGCCAACGCTCACCAGGTGAGTGCCCTTGGCTTTGTTGAACTCATCCAGGTACGGCTGGTGCTGGAAGAAGTTGGCGTCCAAGCGCTTTTCAGCGACTTGTACGTTCGGCTGCACGTAGTCGGTGAAGACTTTGACCTGCAGGTCTACGCCTTCTTTGGCGAGGGCAGGTTTCACGAATTCGAGGATTTGCGCATGCGGCACTGGCGAAGCAGCGACCTTGAGGGTCTCGGCGTGGGCGGAAAACGCGGCAACGGCGGCGAAAGCAACCAGTAGTTTTTTCATCCAACAAGCTCCTTGTTCGGGCATGTACCGGCGTGCGGCCGGCAATGGCCGTTATTTTCGAGAAAAGTGCACCACCAGCTTGTCGCCGACGGTTTGCAGAATTTGCACTAGGATCACCAGCATCACCACGGTGACCACCATTACATTGTCTTGGAAGCGCTGGTAACCGAAACGGATCGCCAGGTCGCCCAGGCCACCGGCACCTACCACGCCGGCCATCGCCGTGTAGGAAACCAGTGTAATCGCCGTTACGGTAATTGCCGCAAAAATGCCGGGGCGTGCTTCGGGCAGCAAGGCGTTGGTGATGATCTGGCGCGTGCTGGCACCCATCGACTGCGTGGCCTCGATGATGCCGCGGTCCACTTCACGCAGGGCAGTTTCCACCAGGCGTGCAAAGAACGGTGTTGCGCCGATAACCAGCGGCGGAATCGCGCCCGCAACGCCCAGCGAGGTGGGCTCGTCCATGTATATGCCAGTGATCAGTTTGGTTAATGGAATCATCACGATCAGCAGGATGATGAACGGCAGCGAACGCAGGATGTTTACGATCAGCGACAGAAAGGCGTACAAGCCTTTCTGCTCGAACAGCTGACGTGGGCTGGTCAAGAACAGCAGCACACCTATGGGCAGGCCCAGCACGACCGTGAAGAACAGCGAACCGAACAGCATGGTCATGGTATCGCCGGTGGCGAGCCAGATTTCGGACCAGTCGATGTCGGCGAAGAAATTCAGGAACAGGTCCATTAGCGCAGCACCTCCATATGAACGTCAGCCGCGGTGAAGCGCGCAAAGGCAGCTTCCATGTCGCCACCGGTGACGGCGAGGGTCAATTGCCCATAAGGGATGTCTTTGATGCGGTCGATACGACCGGCGAGGATGCTGTAGTCCACACCCGTTTCGCGGGCGACGGTGCCCAGCAATGGCGCGTAGGTCGCGTCCCCTTGGAACGTCAGGCGCACGATGCGGCCTGGGACGTGGGCGAAGTCGTCGCGTTGCTCGTTTTCGTCGACCTGCTCGGACTCTTGCACGAAGCGCTTGGTGGTCGGGTGCTTGGGATGCAGGAACACATCGGCCACCGAGCCTTGCTCGACGATCACGCCCGCGTCCATTACGGCCACCTGGTCGCAGACGCGGCGGATCACGTCCATTTCATGGGTGATCAACACGATGGTCAGCTTCAACTCGCGGTTGATCTCGGCCAGCAGTTGCAGCACCGAGGCGGTGGTCTGCGGGTCGAGGGCGCTGGTGGCTTCGTCGCACAGCAGGATCTTCGGCTTGGTCGCCAGGGCGCGGGCGATGCCGACGCGTTGCTTCTGGCCACCGGACAACTGCGCCGGGTATTTCTTGGCGTGGTCCGACAAGCCTACACGGGCGAGCAATTCGGCGACACGCAGGTCAATGTCCTTGCGCGACAATTCGCCGGCCAGGGTCAGTGGCAGTGCCACGTTATCGGCGACGGTCTTGGACGCCAGCAGGTTGAAGTGCTGGAAAATCATCCCGACCTGCTGCCGGAAACGGCGTAGGCCGTTGGCGTCCAGGGCGGTGACTTCTTCGCCGTCCACCGTGATCTGGCCGCCGCTCGGTTCTTCAAGGCGGTTGATCAGGCGCAGCAGTGTACTTTTGCCCGCGCCGGAATGACCGATCAGACCAAACACCTGGCCGTTCTCGACGGTCAGGCTGGTGGGGTGCAGCGCGGGAATATCCCTACCGGCGACGCGGTAGGTTTTATGGACGTTTTGAAACTCGATCACGTAGCGAACCTTGTGGGGCGCATGGAAAAGGGATCAGCGGTTAGCCGGGCGCGCATTTTAGCCTGTCCGTATAGCGTTTCTTAGCATTTATTTCGCATTCATCCAGCGATTTGGCAATAACGCGATCAAAGGTCATAAAAAAGGAACGGCCCAAAACCCCATCAGTCACTACTTAAGCAATGCGATTCCCGGGTGCCGTGCCTGGGTCTGAATAAGGAGTTTTGACTGATGAGTACGAAAAAGCCAAAGAGCGAACTCGCCGGAACCGACACCCTGGACCGTAGCAACACCAATGCCAAGCTGGATGCCTTGGAAGAATTCCGCTCCGACGCTACCGGCCAGGCCCTGCGGACCAACCAGGGTGTGAAGATCTCCGACAACCAGAACAGCTTGAAGGTCGGCGCGCGCGGGCCTTCGCTGCTCGAAGATTTCATCATGCGTGAAAAGATCACGCATTTTGACCATGAGCGCATCCCGGAGCGCATCGTGCATGCGCGCGGCACCGGCGCCCATGGTTATTTCCAGACCTATGAGAACCATTCGGCACTGACCAAGGCCGGTTTCCTGCGTGATCCTGGGCATAAAACCCCGGTGTTCCTGCGCTTTTCCACCGTGCAAGGCCCGCGTGGCTCGGGTGATACGGTGCGCGACGTGCGTGGTTTTGCCGTGAAGTTCTTCACCGACGAGGGCAACTTCGACCTGGTCGGCAACAACATGCCGGTGTTTTTCATTCAGGATGCGATCAAGTTTCCCGACTTTGTCCACGCGGTGAAACCCGAGCCCCACAACGAGATTCCTACCGGCGGTTCGGCTCACGATACTTTCTGGGACTTTGTGTCGCTGCAGCCGGAATCGGCGCATATGGTGATTTGGGCAATGTCCGACCGGGCGATTCCTAAAAGCCTACGGGCCATGCAGGGCTTTGGCGTACATACCTTTCGCTTCATCAACGCCGAAGGGACGTCCAACTTCGTTAAATTCCACTGGCGACCTACCGCCGGCACCTGCTCGCTGGTGTGGGACGAAGCGCAAAAGCTTGCCGGTAAAGATACCGACTACCACCGTCGTGATCTGTGGGAAGCGATTGAGATGGGCGATTACCCCGAGTGGGAATTGGGCGTGCAGGTGATTCCTGAGGATAAGGAGCATGCGTTCGACTTCGACATCCTCGACCCGACCAAGCTCATCCCGGAAGAACTGGTGCCTATCACTCCGCTGGGCAAGATGGTGCTGAACCGCAACCCGGACAACTTCTTTGCTGAAGTCGAGCAAGTCGCCTTCTGCCCAGGCCACATCGTGCCGGGGATCGACTTCTCCAATGACCCATTGTTGCAGGGCCGTCTGTTTTCCTACACCGATACGCAGATCAGCCGACTCGGTGGCCCGAACTTTCATGAGCTGCCGATCAACCGCCCGGTGGCGCCTTTCCACAATGGCCAGCGCGATGCCATGCACCGCACCACTATCGACAAAGGGCGTGCGGCCTACGAGCCCAACTCCATCGATGGCGGCTGGCCCAAGGAAACCCCGCCTGCGGCGCAGGACGGCGGCTTCGAGTCGTACCATGAGCGCATCGATGCCCATAAGGTGCGTGAGCGTAGCGAGTCGTTCGGCGATCACTTCTCCCAGGCGCGGCTGTTTTTCCACAGCATGAGCAAGCATGAACAGGAACACATCATTGCGGCCTACAGCTTTGAGCTGGGCAAGGTGGAGCGTGAGTTCATTCGCGCGCGCCAGGTGAATGAGATCCTCGCCAACATCGACCTTGAACTGGCCAAGCGTGTGGCGCAGAACCTGGGCTTGCCGGTGCCGAAGAAAGGCACGGTGCCGGAGCGCAAGACGTCGCTGTCGCGTTCACCGGCCTTGAGCCAGGCGAACTTGTTGTCGGGCGATATCAAGACGCGCAAGGTGGCGATACTCGCGGCTAACGGTGTGGATGGCGCGGCGATCGAGGCCTTGAAGAAAGTGCTGAAGGCCGAAGGCGCCCACGCCAAATTGCTCGGGCCGACCTCGGCACCGGTCACCACGGCGGACGGCAAGAGTTTGCCGGTGGATGCGTCCATGGAGGGCTTGCCGTCCGTGGCGTTCGACGCGGTGTTTGTACCCGGCGGCGCCAAGTCGGTGAAAGCGTTGAGCGAGGACGGCGTGGCGTTGCATTACCTGCTGGAGGCTTACAAGCATCTGAAGGCGATTGCGGTGGTGGGCGAGGCCAAGCAGTTGCTGGAGCTGTTGAAGCTGGAAGTTGATGCGGGGTTGATCGTCGGTGGGGATGCCAAGGCATTGAAGGCGTTTGTGGCGGCGATTGCCCAGCATCGGGTCTGGGATCGGGAGCCGAAGGCCAAGGCGATTCCGGCTTAAGCGTTAAAAGGATCGCTCCCACTGGGTGGGAGCGATCATCTTTTCTTACTCCGCCTTGCGCGGAATCAGCACCACCTGCGCCGGAATGTGTTTCAAGATCTGCCGGTGAATCTTCAGGTCATACCCCGAATCAATTCGCTTCACCCGTTTGGTCAGCAACGTGGCCAACCACGGGTAATCCTGGGTGCGCGGCGCCTGGATGGTCACATCGCACTGGTAATTCACCACGTCGGTGGCGATAGCATCCAGTTGATGGCGCAGTGCTTCAATATCAGTGAGGTTCAGCGCCACGGTAGTGCTTGGCGCTGCCGGGTCGATGACCTTGGCAGCAGGCTTGGCTTCGGCGGCCTTCAGGTCGGCTTCGGCTTTATCCAGCTCGGCCTTGCGCGCATGGCTGATTGCACTGTTCACGCCGCCGGTCAGTGCGGGCGCCTTGGGCATCAGCGCGCGGGCGCGGCTCAGGGCGGTCGCGGCGGCGTTGACGTCACCCTTTTGCAGCACGATCTGGCTGCGCTGCAGGTAGGCTTCCGCCAATTGACGCTGATAGTTTTCCAGCGCCGCGTCGTTGGGCGACTGGGCTTGCAGTGCCGCCAGTTGGTCTTCGGCGGTGGCCAGCTCGCTGCTGGCCAGGTTTTGTTCCAGCTGCGCGATGGCCGCAGCGCGTGCGTCCGGGGCCTCGGGGGCGGCGGGCGGTGTGCTTTGACAGGCGCCCAGCAGCAAGGAAAATGCGGCAAGGAGCAGATAACGGGAGGTGAACGGCTTCATTCCTGCGACTCTCTATTTGCGCAAAAAGCGAGCAAGTCTACACCCCTCGACGGGGCAGGACAAAACTCAGCAGAAACAGGGCGGCGGCCGTGACCACAATCGATGGCCCGGCCGGCGTGTCCTTGAACCAGGACAACGCCAGGCCCCCGCACACCGCAAGCATCCCCAGCAAACTTGCGCCGATGGCCATCTGCTCCGGCGAACGGGCATGGCGCTGGGCGGCGGCTGCGGGAATGATCAGCAGCGACGTGATCAACAATACGCCGACAATCTTCATCGCGACAGCAATCACCACGGCGATCAACAACATCAGGGCCATGCGCAGGCTCGGCACGGGCAAACCTTCCACCGTGGCCAGCTCTTCATGCACGGTGATTGCCAGCAATGGGCGCCACAAGGCCACCAGCAAGACCAGCACGGCTGCGCTGCCGCCGAGAATCCACGCAAGGTCGGTGGTGCTGATTGCCAGCAGGTCGCCGAACAAGTAGGCCATCAGGTCGATGCGCACTTCATGCATGAAGCTCAGCACCACCAGGCCCAGGGACAGCGTGCTGGGCGCCAGGATGCCCAGCAAGGTGTCTGAGGCCAGCGGCTGGCGCTGTTGCAGGGTCACCAGCAGCACCGCCAGTAACAGGCAGCCGACGGTCACGGCGATGGTCGGGCTGACATCCAGCAGGAAGCCCATCGCAACGCCCAACAACGCAGCGTGCGACAACGTGTCGCCAAAATAGGCCATGCGCCGCCAGACCACGAACGAACCCAGTGGGCCCGCCACCAACGCCAAAGCCAAGCCTGCCAGCAGGGCGTAGAGCAGAAAATCAGCCATGCTTGCAGCTATCTCCATGAACGTGGGTATGAGGTGTGGTGGGATCGTCGACTACGGCGCCATGCAGGTCATGGGCGTGGTCGTGATGGTGGTGGTAGATCGCCAGGCTCTGGGCGTTCTTGCCGAACAGCTCGACGAAGGCCGGGTCGCCGCTGACTTGTTCCGGGTGGCCGGAGCAGCACACGTGACGGTTGAGGCACACCACCTGGTCGGTGGTACTCATCACCAGGTGCAAATCGTGGGACACCATCAACACGCCGCAGCCATGGCGATCGCGCAGTCGGGTGATCAGGCTGTACAGCTCGGCCTGGCCGGCGACGTCGACGCCTTGCACGGGCTCATCCAGCACCAGCAGTTCCGGCTCGCGCAACAGGGCGCGGGCCAGCAGTACGCGCTGCATCTCGCCGCCGGAGATGCTTTGCACCGGGCTGTCGATCACCTGTTCGGCGCCGACTTCCTTGAGCGCCGCTTGCGCGCGGGCACGGTCCACGCCCGGCACCAGGCGCAGGAAGCGCAACACGGACAATGGCAGGGTTGGATCCACGTGCAGCTTCTGCGGCATGTAGCCGACGCGCAGCTTGGGCTTGCGCCACACACTGCCGGTGTCGGGCTTGAGCAGGCCGAGTACGGCGCGCACCAGGGTGGTCTTGCCGGCGCCGTTGGGCCCGATCAAGGTGACAATCTGCCCAGGCTCCACGCTTAGCGCGATGTTATCCAGCACGGCTTGCCCGGCGAACGTGACCCCGACCTGTTCCAGGCGGATTAACGCGTTGCTCATCAAGCCCCCTGGCAGCCCGCGCACAGGCCGACCACTTCGACCGTTTGCCCTTCGACCCGGAAACCGACGTCGGCAGAGCTCTTGATGATGGCGTCGCTGATGCTTTTTTGTTCAAGCTCGATGGCGGCGTGGCACTCGCGGCAGATCAGGAACTGGCCCTGGTGTGCATGTTCCGGGTGGCTGCAGCCGACGAAGGCGTTCAGCGAGGCGATGCGATGCACCAGGCCGTTTTCCAGCAGGAAATCCAGCGCGCGGTACACGGTCGGCGGCGCGGCGCGGCGGCCATCCTGCTCGCTGAGCACGCCCAGGATGTCGTAGGCGCCCAGCGGCTTATGGCTCTGCCACACCAACTCCAGCACGCGACGACGCAGGGCGGTCAGGCGTAGACCCTTCTGTGTGCACAGGGTATCGGCCTCCGACAGCGCGGTATGCACGCAGTGAGAGTGGTCGTGGGGACGGCTGGCAAGCGGTGTTTTAGGCATGAGCGGCGACAGACATTTGATAGAGACGTTATTATGTTACCCGTTCCTACGCCATTGAGTGGTCATCGTGTCCCGACTTTTTCCCGTTTTTGTCGTATTTGTCACCAGTTTGTTCGTCGCGAGCGCCGCTCAGGCCGAGGTCAAGGTGCTGACCAGCATCAAACCGTTGCAGTTGATCGCCGCGGCCGTGCAGGACGGTGTGGCAGTTCCCGAGGTGTTATTGCCGCCGGGTGCGTCGCCGCATAACTATGCGTTGCGTCCATCCGACGTACGGCGCGTGCAGTCGGTGGACCTGCTGTACTGGATCGGCGCGGATATGGAGAGTTTCCTGCCGCGCGTGCTGAAAGGTCGTACGGCCGCGACAGTGGCAGTGCAGGATCTGCCAGGCATGAAGTTGCGTCGTTTTGCCGAAGATAGCCACTCACACGCCGATGAAGCCGACGAACACGACCACGATCACCGCCCAGGCAGCCTGGATGCGCATCTGTGGCTGTCGACGGTGAACGCTCGGGTGATTGCGGCGCGCATGGCAGCTGACCTGGCTGCCGCCGACCCGGCCAATGCTGCGCGTTACCAGACCAACGTGAAGGCCTTCAATGAGCGCCTGGATGCCCTGGATGCTCGCCTGAAAGCCCGCCTGGCGCCGATTGATGGCAAGCCTTACTTCGTCTTCCACGAAGCCTTCGATTATTTCGAAGACGCCTACGGCCTCAAGCACACCGGCGTGTTCAGCGTGGCTGCTGAGGTACAACCCGGCGCCCAGCATGTGGCGGCGATGCGTACGCGTTTGCAGGAAGTGGGCAAGACCTGCGTGTTCAGCGAGCCGCCGTTGCGTCCGCGCCTGGCTGAAACGCTGGTCTCCGGTTTGCCGGTGAAGCTGGCGGAGTTGGATGCGCTGGGTGGTTACACCCCGGCTACCGCTCAGGGCTATGAGCAGGTGTTGGAGAAGTTGGGCAATGATTTGGCGGGTTGCCTGGAGTCCTTGTAGAAGCCGGCAAGCCGGCTCCTGCAAAGGTTAGAGTGCGAAGGGCAGGTGCACGGTAACCTGCTGACGCTGCACCAACCGATGCTCGAACTCCGCCGGGTCATGGATCAACACGTCCTGCCCGGCGAACGATTCAGCCGCGATCAGGCGTGACAACCAGAACCGTACACAGGCCACGCGCAGCATCGTCGGCCACAACTCGGCTTCCTTGGCGGTAAACGGCCGCAGGCTCGCATAAGCCCCCAGCAATGCCCGTGCGCGTTGCCCATCGATCACGCCATCCGCGTCCGAACACCAGTCATTCAGGGCGATTGCCACGTCGTACAGCATCGGACCGGAGCAGGCGTTGTAGAAGTCGATCAGCCCTGTAAGGTGCGTCCCTTCGAACATCGCGTTGTCGCGGAACAGGTCGGCGTGCACGTTGGCGCGTGGCAGCGCGAGGATCTCAGCCTTGTGGGCTGCGATCTCGGTCAGTGCATCCTGCAGCAGGTGTTGTTGTGCGTCGTTCAAGTGCGAAATCAACTGCCCGCCTTCGCTGAGCATCCAGTCCAGGCCGCGATCGGTCTTGCGCTCCAACACCTTTTCACCTTGGGTTGCCAGGTGCAGATGGCCCAGCAGGTCACCGACCTGGGCGCAGTGCTGCGCGTTGGCATCCTTGATGTGCTTGCCGGCCAGGCGCGGTTGCAGCAGTGCGGGTTTGCCTTTCAGCTCGCGCAGGGCCACGCCGTCGGTGGTGCGCAGGGCGTAGGGCACGGGCAGGTCGGCGTCGTGGAGCACGTCGAGCAGTTCGATGAAGAACGGCATTTCCGCGACCGGGCCACGTTCAACCAGGGTCAGGACGAACTCGCCCTGCTCCAGGCTGATAAAGAAATTGGTGTTTTCACTACCGGCGGCAATCCCCTGGAAGTCGATCAGGCGGCCGAGGCCGTAAGGGGCGAGAAAGGTTTCCAGCTCGGGCCGAGCCAGGGGGGTGAACACAGACATGGTTAAAACTGCCAGTACGGGCGCCGCAGTGCGCGACGCCAATTTAAGTTAAGAAATCATTTCCATTCGAAAATCTTCCATGACGGGATCAGCATATCCGGCTGGTCAGAGCGGATGAAGTTCGCATCGGTTCCGTCTGCGCGCACCAGGAAGTACGGAGGCGCGCCCTTCGGCGTTACCTTGATCGCATACAGGAAGCCGTTTTGGCGGTACTCCTGGATGGTCTTGTCGCCTTCCGTGCGAATGGTCACTTCCGGATCACCCCCAGGGGCGCTGTCTGCCGCCATGGCAGCCATCGGAGCGAGTGCAATCAAGCCGGTGAACAGCAGGCGATTGAATGTACGCATGATAACCTTGTCCCTTTGTCGTCATTGGTCCGGCTATTCTAGCGCCTGACCCGCCGAAAAGGTTGATTCTGCTCATGAGCCAAGCACCCCTCGTCCTGGTGGACGGTTCTTCTTATCTGTACCGCGCCTTCCACGCGTTGCCACCGCTGACCACCTCCAAAGGCCTGCCCACCGGTGCGGTCAAGGGCGTGTTGAACATGCTCAAAAGCCTGCGCAAGCAGTATCCGGGCAGCCCGTTCGCGGTGGTGTTCGACGCCAAGGGTGGGACCTTTCGCGATGACATGTACGCCGAATACAAGGCCAACCGCCCGAGCATGCCCGATGACATGCGCCTGCAGATCGAGCCCCTGCACCAGAGCGTGATCGCCCTGGGTTTCCCATTGCTCTGCGTCGAAGGCGTCGAGGCCGATGACGTCATCGGCACCCTGGCCCGTAGCAGCGCGGCTGCCAACCGCCCGGTGGTGATCTCGACCGGTGACAAGGACATGGCGCAGCTGGTCGACGGGCACATTACCTTGGTCAACACCATGACCGGTAGCGCGATGGACATTGAGGGCGTAAAGGAGAAATTCGGCGTCGCACCGGAGCAGATCATCGACTACCTGGCGTTGATGGGCGATTCGTCCGACAACATTCCAGGCGTTCCGGGCATTGGTCCCAAGACGGCATCCGGCCTGCTCGTCGGCGTGAACGGCGGCATCAAAGAGCTCTATGAACAGTTGGATATCGTGCCGACCCTGCCTATCCGTGGCGCCAAAACCCTGCCGGCCAAGCTGGAAGAGCATCGCGAGAGTGCGTTTCTTTCCTACCAGTTGGCTACGATCAAGTGCGACGTACCGCTGGATGTCGGCCTGGATGACCTGCACCTGATCGAGCCTGATCGCGAAAAGCTGCTGGAGCTGTACTCGCTGCTGGAATTCAAGAGCTGGATTGACGAGATCCAGCGTGACGCCAAGCGTGTGGAGCTCAAGGCGGCGCCTGCTGTTGAGGAAGTGGTCGAGGCAGTGGCGCCAGCAGAGGCGAGCTACACCACGATTCTCGACCAGGCGACCTTCGACATCTGGTTGAAGAAGCTCAACGAGGCGAAGTTGATCGCCTTCGACACCGAAACCACCGGTATCGACGCCCAACAGGCGCAGTTGGTCGGTGTTTCCTTCGCCGTCCAGCCCCATGAAGCGGCCTACATCCCGCTGACCCACTCCTACATCGGCGCGCCGGAGCAGTTGGATCGCGACACCGTGCTGCTGGCCCTCAAGCCGCTGCTGGAAGATCCGACCAAGCTCAAGGTCGGCCAACATGCCAAGTTCGACATGAACATCCTCGCTAACTGTGCCATTGGTGGCGATCCGGCGAATGGCATTACCGTGCGCGGCATCGCCTTCGACACCATGCTTGAATCCTATGTGCTCAATTCCACCGCCACCCGCCACGACATGGACAGCCTGGCCAAGAAGTACCTGGACTACGACACCGTCGCTTTCCAGGACATCGCCGGCAAAGGCGCCAAGCAGCTGACGTTCGACCAGATCGCGCTGGAGCAGGCTGGCCCATATGCGGCGGAAGACGCCGATATCACCTTGCGCCTGCACCAGGCGCTGTTTGCGCAACTGGCGGCCATCCCGAGCCTGGCGAGTGTGCTCACGGAGATTGAAATCCCATTGGTGCCGGTGTTGGCGCGTATCGAGCGCCAGGGTGCGCTGGTCGACAAGGATTTGCTGGGCATCCAGAGCATCGAGCTGGGCAACAAGATGGTCGAGCTGGAACGCCAGGCGTTCGAGATCGCCGGCGAGGAATTCAACCTGGGCTCGCCCAAGCAGCTCGGCGCGATCCTTTACGAGAAACTTGGCCTGCCGGTACTGAAGAAAACCGGCAAGGGCCAGGCCTCCACAGCCGAAGAAGTGCTGGCCAAATTGGCTGAAGATGACTACCCACTGCCCAAGGTGCTGATGCAGTACCGCAGCATGAGCAAGCTGAAAAGCACCTACACCGACCGCCTGCCGGAGCAGATCAACCCGCGCACCGGGCGCATCCACACGTCCTATCACCAGGCGGTGGCGGCCACCGGGCGCTTGTCGTCCAGTGATCCGAACCTGCAGAACATCCCGGTGCGTACCGCCGAAGGGCGGCGCATTCGCCAGGCGTTCGTCGCGCCCAAGGGCTACAAAATGTTGGCGGCGGACTACTCGCAGATCGAGCTGCGGATCATGGCGCACCTGTCCAAGGACGAAGGCCTGATGAACGCCTTCCGCGACAACCTGGACGTGCATACCGCCACGGCGGCAGAAGTGTTCAAGGTCGAGCTGGGCGAGGTCACTTCGGATCAGCGTCGCAGTGCCAAGGCGATCAACTTCGGCCTGATCTACGGCATGGGCGCGCAGAAGCTGGGCAAGGACATTGGCGTCGATACCAAGACGGCCAAGGCGTATATCGATGTGTATTTCGCCCGTTATCCCGGCGTGCGCGAATACATGGAGCGCACCCGTGCCCAGGCGGCTGATCAAGGTTATGTCGAGACCTTCTTCGGCCGTCGCCTGTACTTGCCGGACATCAACTCCAACAAGCCCCAGGAGCGCGCAGCGGCAGAACGTACCGCGATCAACGCGCCGATGCAGGGCACGGCGGCGGATATCATCAAGAAGGCCATGGTGCGAGTGGATAACTGGCTGACTGAGTCAGGCCTGGATGCCAAGGTGATCCTGCAGGTGCACGATGAACTGGTGTTGGAGGTGCGTGAGGACCTGGTGGCGCAAGTCAGCGAGAAGATTCGCGAACACATGAGCGCTGCCGCACAGCTGGATGTACCGCTGCTGGTGGAAGTGGGCGTGGGCAACAACTGGGACGAAGCGCACTGAGTCCGGGACTCTGCCATCACCTTGCGTGGTGGCAGAGTGCTTTAGTGCGGAAATCGCCGTCGGTTATTTCAAATAGTTTTTCGAACCTGCCGGAACTTAACCCGTGAACTGCTACTCAGAGTTACTGAATGGGTGGTGAAGCCCTTCAATGCTCCTATGTTGTGTTAAGTGTTGGCAGATATCTGGACCCCGCCCTAGCGGTCCGGAACTTGAACCCCGAACTTCCCCTCCCCATAAGAAGTCCGGGGTTTTTTTTGCCTGCAGAAAAGTTACTCGGCCAGTTCCGCGCCCTTGTCGGCCAATTCCATCCAGCCTGCCAGCACGGTGTAGGCCTCTTCCAGGCCCATGCGTTTTGGTGCCGAGAACAGCTGGATGGTGATCGCGTCACCCCAACCCTTACGGATTTCGGACTGCACTTTGAGCAGGGTGTTCTTGGCTGCGCCGTAGGTCAGCTTGTCGGCCTTGGTCAGCAGGATATGCATCGGCATGCCGCTGGCGACGGCCCAGTCGAGCATCAACAGGTCGAAGTCGGTCATCGGATGGCGGATGTCCATCATCAGAATCAAACCCTTCAAACTCTCGCGGCCACCCAGGTAAGCCTCTAGGTGACGCTGCCAGTGCAGCTTCAACGGGATAGGGACTTTTGCGTATCCGTAGCCCGGCAGGTCGACCAGACGCCGATCATCGTCTAGCTTGAAGAAATTGAGGAGTTGCGTGCGGCCCGGGGTTTTCGAGGTGCGTGCCAGGCTGGCGTGGGTCAGGGTGTTCAACGCGCTGGACTTGCCAGCGTTGGAACGACCGGCAAAAGCGACTTCAAAACCCTCGTCATCGGGGCATTGGTCAACTTTGGCGGCGCTGAGCATGAACGTGGACTGTTGGCACAGACCGAGGATGGGATTCTTGAGTTGCATGAGATTTCCGATGTGGGCGGTGCCGAAAAAGGGTGCGGCAAGCGGTGTCGTTTCCGTTTCAGTAGCGCCAGTATATAATGCCGCAGATTTTGTGTGTGCTTTGTCCCAGCGAAGGATGAGGTTCACGGGAGCGATAGACCTTTATTGCGCATTAGAACGCAAAACGCTCTCAAACCCTGAAATGGTCGACGTATGACCAAGTGGTTGCTCGCTATCGGTGTCCTGGTCCCGCTTTACGGCGCTCAGGCTACACAGGATCCGGAAGCGGTGTACAACCGAGTTTGCGTGGCTTGCCATGCCGGTCAGTTGCCCAACGCCCCCAGACGGGGTGACCGGGCAGCCTGGGCGCCAAGACTGGCGCAGGGCATGGACACGCTGGTGCAACACGTGACCCAGGGTTTCAAGGCAATGCCGCCGCGTGGTTTGTGCATGGACTGCAGTACTGAGGATTACCAGGCCGTCATTCAGTTGATGGTGAGTAAACCCGGTAGATAACTCTTAAACCCCTTAGCCGTAGTTGGATTAGCTGATGAACAAACTGATCGTGAGTCTGCTGTTGACCTTGGGCATCACCGGTGTTGCCCATGCTGCAGGCGACGCTACAGCGGGCCAGGCGAAAGCCGCCGTGTGTGGTGCTTGCCATGGACCGGATGGTAACAGCCCGGCGCCGAACTTCCCCAAACTGGCCGGCCAGGGCGAGCGTTACCTGACCAAGCAGATGCAGGATATCAAGTCCGGCAAGCGCACGGTCCTGGAAATGACCGGCTTGTTGACCAACCTCAGCGATCAGGACCTGGCAGACATCGCGGCATATTTTGCCAGCCAGAAGGGCAGTGTGGGAGCTGCCGATCCGAAACTGGTGGCCCGTGGCGAGAAACTGTTCCGCGGCGGCGACCTGGAAAAAGGCCTGCCGGCCTGCACCGGTTGCCACTCGCCCAATGGCGCGGGCATCGCCGCCGCCGGCTTCCCGCACCTGAGCGGCCAGCACGCGACCTACATCGCCAAGCAGTTGACCGATTTCCGCAAGGAAGAGGCCGGGCGAGCCAACGATGGCGACGCGGCAATCATGCGTACCATCGCCCGTAAGCTGAGTGATGAAGACATTGCGGCGGTCTCCAGCTACATCCAGGGCCTGCACTGAGGTGCACGCAACGTTAACACTCGATTAATCCCGCGATGCAAGCATAAAAAGGGTGGCCCAGGCCGCCCTTTTTTGTGGCCGGTGCCGTTACACTAACGAACTCATGCCCGCGTAGACCTGTCACAACAAAGGTCGCGTGAGGCGACTTTATTTGTCCAGGAGTAAAGCATGCGTAATCTGATCCTCAGCGCCGCTCTCGTCACTGCCAGCCTCTTCGGCATGACCGCACAAGCTGCCGACGTGCCGCTTGAAGCCGGTAAAACCTACGTTGAATTGGCCAACCCGGTTCCGGTTTCGGAGCCAGGCAAGATCGAAGTGGTGGAGCTGTTCTGGTACGGCTGCCCGCATTGCTACGCCTTTGAGCCGACCATCAACCCATGGGTTGAGAAACTGCCCAAGGACGTCAACTTCAAACGCATCCCAGCCATGTTCGGCGGCCCATGGGATGCCCACGGCCAGCTGTTCCTGACTCTGGAAGCCATGGGTGTGGAGCACAAGGTCCACAACGCGGTATTCGACGCGATCCAGAAGCAAGGCAAGCGCCTGACCAAGCCAGACGAAATGGCTGACTTCGTGGCCACCCAAGGTGTCGACAAGGACAAGTTCCTGGCCACCTTCAACTCCTTCGCCATCCAGGGCCAGATCAAACAGGCTAAAGAACTGGCGCAGAAGTACGGCGTGCAAGGCGTTCCGACCATGATCGTCAACGGCAAATACCGTTTCGACCTGGGCACCTCCGGTGGTCCTGAGCAGACCCTCAATGTTGCCGACCAGCTGATCGCCAAAGAGCGCGCAGCCAAGTAAGGGGCCCGTCATGCGCCGCTGGGGTACCGAACGTGGGGTTGGCCTGCATGACCCGCAGGTCAACGAACATCACCTGGAATCCACGGGCCTGCCGGCAGACAGCCGCCTGCGCCTGCTGAGCTTCAATATCCAGGTGGGCATCAGTACCGAGAAGTACCGGCATTACCTCACCCGTGGCTGGCAGCACCTGCTGCCCCACAACGGGCGTGCCGGCAACCTGCAGAAGATCGGCAACCTGTTGAACGACTTCGACCTGGTTGCCCTGCAGGAAGCTGACGGCGGCAGCATGCGCTCCGGTTACATCAACCAGGTCGAACACCTGGCCCAGCTGGGTGCCTTTCCCTACTGGTACCAGCAACTCAATCGCAACCTCGGGCGCCTGGCGCAGCACAGCAATGGCGTGCTCAGCCGCTTGAAGCCCTCCGCCATCGAAGACCACCCGCTGCCAGGCCCCAAGGGCCGGGGCGCGATCCTTGTGCGGTTTGGCGAAGGCCCGGAAGCCTTGGTGGTAGTGATGATGCACCTGGCGCTGGGGGCCCGCACCCGCACCATGCAACTGGCCTACATCCGAGAGCTGATTGGCAATTACAAACATCAGGTGCTGATGGGGGACATGAACACCCACGCCAGCGACCTGCTGCAAAATTCTCCGTTGCGCGACCTCGGGCTACTGGCGCCGCAAGCCGAAGCCACGTTCCCCAGCTGGCGTCCGCAACGCTGTCTTGACCATATCCTGCTCAGTCCTACCCTCACACTCGAAAGTGTGCAGGTGCTGGCGCAGCCCATCTCCGATCACCTGCCGGTCGCGGTAGAGATTCGTCTGCCGGGTTCGCTCACGGCTGATGCATTGCCCGCGTTGAGTTCCGGCCCTCGCGGACCCCTTGCATGAGCGACGACGCCCAGCGCTGGAAAGAAAAATACCTTAAAAGTATCGAGCAACAAGAAAAGCTCGAACGCCGCTGGGCCGCCCGTCTCGACCTGCTGCGCCGTGGGCTGGTGCGCAGCACCCTGGCCGCTGAAGGCACTGACCGCGCCGTCGACCAATGCATGAAGGAAATGCGTGACGTTGTTCGCACCGACGATATGGACGCCGCCCTTGCCGCCTTGCTGCCGCGCCTGGAAAAGGCGGTGCTGGATTCGGAGCAGCGCCGTGAAACCCGGGTGGACCAGATCAGCACGGCGCTGACGTCCCTGGTCACGCAACTGCAAAAGCTGCCGCTACCGCGTGAGGTGGCCCGTCCGCTGAAGACGTTCGCCAAGCAGTTGGACGGCCGAGTCAGCCAAGCGCGCGAGATTCCCCTGCTGCTCAGCGAGTTGAGCGGCCTGCAAGGCCAGGCGCTGAGCAACCTGGAGCCGGACGGCGAAAGCCCGCGTCCGGGGCCAGGGCTTTTGCAGCGCCTGTTTGGTGCCAAGGACGTCGCGAACGAGGCGGTGGAGAACGAGGCGCCGCCCCGCCCGGCTCCGCAGCCTGCGCCGGCTAAGCCGGTCGCTGCCGAGCCACCGCCGCCCGAGCAATCCGAGGAGCTGACGCAAGCGTTGCGCGCCTTTGCGCCGCAGCCTCAAGAAACGCTCGCCCCTGTCATTGAGCCGGTAGCGCCCGCCAGGTTGGCCGAGCCCTCCAGCGAAACCTTCGTCTACGAAGCCCCGCCTCAAGCCGCACCCCTTGAAACGCCTGTAGCGCGGGTCGAGCCCGAGCCTCAGGTTGAAGAGCCTGCACCGGAAAGCGCCCTCGCCGCCTTCATCGAAACGCCTGAGGTTCAGGTCGAAGCGCCGGACGAGACCGTCATCGGCAGTCTGTCGCTCCCTCCGGTACTGGAAGTCGAAGAGCCTGATCCCGACGAACTGCAAGCGGATGGCACCTATGCCTTGCCAGACTCCCCGGAGCCGTCCTACAGCTCGGTGGCCAGACACATCGAGGACACTTTGCTCGGCCTGCTGGATGAACTCTCGCTGCCCGAGCGCCACCGGCCTCAGGCCGAAGCCATGCGCGAGCGCCTGGCCCATGGCCTGAACTGGTACGAACTGCTGCCGATCCTGGATGACCTGGCGGTGTTGATGCTGGCGATCACCGACAGCGGCCAGCATGAGTTCGAGGCTTATCTCAAGCAGCTCAATGAGCGCCTTGAAGCCTTCCAGGGGCACTTGCAGGTCGCCAGCGAAGGTCACGCCGATAGCCGTTCCGCCGCCCGCGAGCTGGACACGCAGATCCGCGAACAGGTCGATGGCCTGCAAAGCAGCGTGCAGGAAGCCGCCGACCTGGACAGCCTCAAGCACGTGCTGGAAAGCCACCTTGAAGGCCTGCTAGGCACTATGGACGAGCACCAGCAGCAGCGTGACCTGCGCGAGCAGGAAACCGCGGCGCGTCTAAAAGGCTTGGCCGAGCGTGTCGCCAATATGGAACAGGAAGCCCAGGGCTACCGGGAGCACCTGGAGGTGCAGCGCCAGAAGGCCTTGATCGATCCGCTCACGGGGCTGCCCAACCGCGCAGCCTGGAGTGAACGCCTGGATCAGGAGGTCAACACCTGGCACCAACGTGGCAACAACCTGTCGCTGGCGATGTTGGATCTGGATCATTTCAAGCGCATCAACGATGGCTACGGCCACTTGGCTGGCGACAAGGTACTGAAGATCATCGCCAACGTGCTGCGCAAGCGTCTGCGCTCGACCGACTTTATCGCGCGCTTTGGTGGCGAAGAGTTTGTGTTGTTGATGCCGAACTCATCCCTGACGGATGCGCTGGCGGCGGGCGAAGTGTTGCGCGCAGCGATTGAAGCGTGTCCGTTTCATTTCAAGGGCGAGCCGGTGACCATCACCGTATCCATGGGCGTGGCGCAGTTCCAGCCGGGGGAGCGCAGTGACCTGGCGCTCAAGCGCGCTGACGAAGCGCTGTACCGGGCCAAGGCGGCGGGACGGAACCAGGTGCAGGCGGCCTAAAAGATGTTCCATTTTGTAATTTGACGGTTGGGTCACAAAGGGTACGTTACACTGTTGCATTATCGTCTTCAGTGTAATGTCTTCCGCCATGAAATCCTTGTACTTCGCCTTTGTGTTTCTTCTGCTCGCAGGCTGCGCCAGCGGCCCGCGCCTGGACACCAGCCATCCTTCGGTGAACCACGACAACCGCGTGCAGTTCGTGATCGTCCACTACACCTCCACCAACCTTGAACGCTCCCTGGCATTGCTTACCCACGGCCAGGTCAGCAGCCATTACCTGATCGGCGACGACGCCTCAGGCACTATCTACAAGCTGGTGGATGAGAGCCAGCGCGCCTGGCATGCCGGCGAAAGTGAGTGGATGGGCCGTACCTGGCTCAACTCCAGCTCCATCGGCATCGAAATCGTGAACCCTGGCTACAAGGACACCCCGACCGGTCGCTTGTGGTACCCGTACTCTGAAGCGCAGGTCAAATCCCTGGTGGTGTTGCTCAAGGACATCAGCAAGCGCAACGGCATCGACCCCAAGAACATCATTGGCCACAGTGACATCGCACCGCTGCGCAAGCTGGACCCGGGCCCACTGTTCCCTTGGAAACGCCTGGCCGATGAAGGGTTGGGCGTGTGGCCGAATGCCCAGGCTGTTGCGCGGTTCCAGATGCAATACGCGGCGGAACTGCCAAGCATTACCTGGTTCCAGGAAGAACTGGCCCGCCTGGGCTACCAGACGCCCCAGACCGGTGAGTTGGATGTCGCTACGCGCCATGTCATTGCGGCGTTCCAGATGCATTTCCGTCCGTCGCTGTTTGACGGCACACCGGATGCGGAGAGTGCCGCAATCCTGCGCACGTTGAACCGAACTTAAAGCGGCAACGCCATGTAGAACTGAGTGCCCTGCCCCGGCCGCGAATACACCCCCATGCGGCCGCCGTGCAGTTGCACGATTTCCTTGCACAGCGCCAGGCCCAGGCCGGCGCCGCCTTTCTTGCGGCCCACTTGGACGAACGGTTCGAAGATCCGTCCCTGCTGCCCATAGGCGATGCCTTCGCCGTTATCTTCCACACTGACAATCACTCGCTCGCCATGACGACGCGCCTGCAGGCGAATCTGCCCGCCAGCCGCCGTGTGGCGCAGGGCGTTGCCCAGCAGGTTGTCCAGAACCCGTTCAAGCTGTGCCTGGTCCGCATACAACCGAGGCAGGTCGGATTGCGTTTCTACCAGCAGTTCGATGTTCTGCGCTTTGGCCGGCTCGACGAAACGCGCACGGGCATGTTCCAGCAGGTCAGTCACATCGCACGGGCCCAAGGTGAGTTTCTGCAGGCCGTTCTGGTAGCGAGAGAAGTTGAGCAGGTCGTTGATCAACTGCATCAAGCGCTGCATTTCTTCATTGACCGTATCCAGCAGGTCCGCTTCACGGGACTCGGCCGGGAACTTCGCACGCTCGCGAAACAGCCCGAAGGCCATGTGCATACCGGTCACCGGTGTACGCAGCTCATGGGAGGCGCGCAATACGAATTCGCTGCGCACCCGCTCGAAGGCGCGTTGTTCGGTGACGTCGTGCAACACCATCACTGCGCCGAGGATATGCCCCTGGGTATGGCTGACCGGGGTCAGGCTGTAGGTCAGCAGGCGCAATTCACCCTCGACCTCCACTTCCAGATCGTCCGGCGCCCGCTCCAGGTTACCGCCGCGCAGGACCAGTTGCAGTTGCTCGTCCAGCTCGGGGCGTACGAGTGCTTCGCCAAGACCTTGACCGAGGCGTTCCTCGTCCCAGCCCAATTGGCGCTGGGCGACGGGGTTGAGGTGTTCCAGGCGGCCTTGGCGGTCAATCATCAGCAGGCCATCGTCGATGCTGTCGAGTACAGCTTGCAGACGTTGTTGGCCGGCCAGCAACTCATCGACATTGGTTGCCTGATGCTGGCGCAACGCTTCGGCCATGATGCCGAAGCGGCGTGTCAGCTGGTTCATTTCTGCTGCGGACGAAATCGGCAGTGTCACTTCGAAATCGCCTTGGCCTATCTTGTCGGCGGCTTTGGCCAGCGCTTCGATGGGGCCGCCAAACCGTCGGGCGATACCATGCGCCGTGACAAACCCGATGATCAGCACGGCGAGCCCCACCAACCCCAGCAACCCGGCGATCAATAGCGCACGTTCGCGGGATTTGTGTTCGCTGTTGCTGATGTTCTCCAATGCCTGCTTGTGTTCGTTGATCAGGCCGTTGCGCAAGGTATTGAAGGTGTCGGTGAGCTTTTCCTTGGCGCCTGGAGGAGGTGTCGGTTGCTGGGACTCGTCAAACGCATCCAACAAAGCCTGATACTGGCCTCGGGCCTCACTGAACCCCGTCCCGCGATCGTCGCGCTGTTCATGGGCGATGCCCTGGTCGAGCAGGTCGAAGTAGCGTTGCTTGGACGCTTGCAGCGCCTCGGGGTCGGGGCGCTCCTCCAGCATCATGATCAGTTGATCGCCCAGGCTCTGGCGCAGCTTGAGCCCAAGGTCCAGCGTAATGAAGTTGCTGCGGATCAGCGATTCCTGGGTCTTGGCCATTTGCATGACGCTGACCAGGCCCAGGATCAAACCCAACAGGGCGACGGTGATCAACGCTGAGATACTCAGGAACAGCCGAGTGCGCAGCTTCATCGCTAACTTCATAAGGTACAGCTCACAGGTTGTACTGTTTGCGTTTGCGGTACAGGGTCGACGCGTCGATGCCCAAGGTGCGGGCTGCCTGGTCCAGAGTGTCGCTGGTGGCGAGCACGGCGCCGATATGGGCTTTTTCCAACTGATCCAGGCTCAGCGCCGCGCCGATGCGTGGGGCGTTGTTACTAGGTTGTTCGGCCATGCCCAGGTGGGTGATTTCCACCTTCTCTTGCGGGCAGATAATACTGGCGCGCTCCACCACGTTGCGCAGTTCACGGATGTTGCCCGGCCAGCGGTAGTTGAGCAGTGCTTCGCGCGCCTCATCGCTGAAGCCGCGCGCCGGTCGGGCGTATTCCTTGACGAAGCGCGCCAGGAAGCGGTCGGCCAGGGTCAGAATGTCTTCACTGCGTTCGCGCAGCGGCGGCAGGTGCAAGGTGATCACATTGAGGCGGTATAGCAAGTCCTCGCGGAAGCGGCCGTCGCGGACCATGTCTTCCAGGTTCAGGTTGGTAGCGGCCAGAATGCGTACGTCGGCACGTCGAGTGACCGGATCGCCGACGCGCTCGTATTCCTTGTCCTGGATAAAGCGCAGCAACTTGGGTTGCAACGTGAGGGGAAAGTCGCCGATCTCATCGAGAAAAAGCGTGCCGCCGTCCGCTTGGTTAACGCGGCCCAAGGTACTTTCGCTGGCGCCGGTAAACGCACCGCGGCTATGACCAAACAACTCGCTTTCCATCAGTTCTGCGGTCAGCGATGGGCAGTTGATGGTGACGCAGGACTTTTTCGAACGCTTGCTCCAGCCGTGAATGGCGCGGGCGAGTTCGCCTTTACCGGTGCCGGATTCACCCAGGATGAGAATGTTGGCGTCTGTGCCGGCCACCTGGCGCGCGGTTTCCAGCACCACCATCATTGCCGGGCTGTGGGAATCGAGGCCGTCTTTGGGCTGGCGCACTTCGCCTTCAAGGGCTTCGAGGCGCGCGGAGAGTTGGCGCACTTCCAACTGCTTGGCGGTGGCGAGGCGCAGTTGATCAGGGCTGCAAGGCTTGACCAGGTAATCGGCAGCGCCGGCCTGGATCGCATCAACGGCGGTATCCACTGCCGAATGAGCTGTGACGATCACTACACGCATCCAAGGCGCCTGGATGCGCATCTGGGCCAGCACATCCAGGCCATTGTCTTCGCCCAAGCGCAGGTCGAGGAAGCACAGGTCGAACACCTGGCGCTGCATCAAGGCATCGGCCTGAGCGGCGCTGTTCGCGGTGGCTACGGTGTAGCCCTCATCTTCCAGGCAATAACGGAAGGTGCGGAGGATCGCGGATTCGTCATCCACTAAAAGAATGCGGCCTTGAAGTTCCTTGGCTGATTCCATCTGTCCCGCGCTCCTTAAACTATGAATGATGGTGTTTAGTCCCGGAATAATCGGGCAAGTTGCATGGTTTATTCTGATCGATAAAAGGCAGCGTCGTGCAGCTATCTGCATCGTTTCCTACAACGCCGCGGCTGATGGCGTTTTCATGCCGTCTTGCCACTTCGGCAACACTCATTCCGTGTTCTATCCCTTGATCCGACCGCTGGCCATCGTGCATTTCGCACGGCGCTCAGAGGGGCATCGTGCAGGATGCTGGGGGTCAACCCAATCGGTAATATTCAACTCATTGATTTTATTGAGTTTTATTTTGTAAAAAAGCTGGCATGCACTCTGCAATATCTCTCCCAACGAATAATCAAAATGCGGGAGAACAGCAGCATGACTCGCCAAAGCCTCAGCCAATTGCGTGTATCGCCACTGCGCTTGCAACAAGGCCTGTTTGCCAGCCTGGCCCTGATGGTCACGCTGATTGGCGGACAGCAGCTGCAACATTGGCAGCAGAGTCAGCAGCAGACCTCCCAGTTTGAGCGTCCGTCCATGACCCAAACCCATTTCCGTTCCGTTGGCAGTGTTGCTGCCGATGCAACAGCCCCGCAATTGCGGATGGTTGACCAGGAGTCCGCCCTGAGTGAACTGCCATCCCAAGAGCGTTGGGTGTTCTAGGCACCAACAGCCGTTCGTATTGAGCGGCTGCACGGCAATACCGCTGTTACCCCTATAAAAGCGTAAGGAGAATCACCATGTTGAGTTGGGCAATCACATTTCTGATCATCGCCATTGTGGCTGCAGTCCTGGGCTTCGGTGGTATCGCGGGCACCGCCACGGGTATCGCAAAAATTCTGTTTGTGGTCTTCCTGGTGATGTTCATCGCTTCCTTCTTCTTTGGTCGTCGCGGCCGAGGCTGAACATGACCACTTTGTCCCTCAAAGCTATTGCTGCCGCCCTGCTCTTGGGCGGCAGCGGCTTGGCGATGGCCGCCAACGACGGCCAATCCCGGGCCAACGAATTGCTCAGCGCGGACCCGCAATACCGCGAAACCTGGCAAGGCGTGGTGAAGAAAGAAGAACGCTTGCCGGAATGGGTGATGAACCTGTCGGGTACCGCTGAACAGATGAACGCCGTGGAAGAAGATGGCGACAAGTATTTGGTCGGGCCCCTCTGCGAAACCGCTGACACGTGCCTGAACAAACGCCTGATCGTTGCCTTCAGCCTCGACAAGGAAGATGCCTACGCCATGTTGGTGGAAGTCCCGGCCGGCCTGCCGGCGGATAAGTCACCGACGCGCCATGCGGACTACCGCTTTATTGGTAAGCCGGATGAAGGCATGCAGAAGTTGCTCATGGAGCAACTGAAGAAAGATCCGAATTGGTATTAGGTTCCGTCCGACGCTTCTGTCGTCTGCGGAGCCTGCGTCCATAGAAAGAAGCCCCCTCGCTTCTTTCTGTTTGCATCGCTCGCCAAGGGCGGTGCATGACCAAGGGGCCGGGTTGCTCTGATCAATTGGGATCGGCGTGACCTACGGGTACAGGGAGTGCCTGCGCAAGGGCCGGGTCAGGCGAAAAGCTGCGACGCAGGTTCACAAGCTCATGGCTTGCTGAACTTGCGGCGGGCTTATTGCTCTTTTGTTATGCCTTCTATAGTCGAATATTTCCCTTCTGCTTGTTCAGAACCATTTCTTGGTATGTCCGGTCGACCATCTATCGATAAATTTTGGTGGGGGCTATAGGACATTTCTGACACTAAACAACGGAATTCCCAGGCATTTCTGCCAGCTCACCACAGACGTCCTGATTCTCTGAGCGAGCCGGGTTTGGCCGGTTCACGGCATATTTGTCGGACAAAATGTCACATTTGAACTGACCGTTCGGACAGTTATTATAGAAAAAGGCCATGCCGATTCGGCATAGGGTAGGCGTTTACGGCATTAGACGTCGCTCCCTTGCATGGGAATAGTTGCGCCTTTTTTCGCCTGCCAGTAAGCCATTTCGGCCACGCTGCGGTGACCTTCCATGGAGGCAGATGCACACACTTTTTCGCTCTCGGGCGTTGCAGCTGGCGCGTTTGCCTTAAGTTCACTTGAAGTAAGGGTAATGACATGAAGAAGGCAAAGCTAAGCCTCGCCTGGCAGATCCTCATCGGTTTGGTGCTGGGGATCGCAATCGGTGCAGTGCTCAACCATTTCAGTGCTGAAAAGGCCTGGTGGATCAGCAATGTGTTGCAGCCAGCGGGCGATATCTTTATCCGCCTGATCAAGATGATCGTGATCCCGATTGTGATCTCCTCGCTGATCGTCGGCATTGCCGGTGTCGGTGACGCGAAGAAACTCGGGCGTATCGGCGTCAAAACCATCCTTTACTTCGAAATCGTCACCACCATCGCCATCGTGGTCGGCCTGTTGTTGGCCAACCTGTTCCACCCAGGCGCTGGCATCGACATGAGTACCCTGGGTACTGTCGACATCTCCAAGTACACCGCCACCGCCGCCGAAGTGCAGCATGAGCATGCGTTCATCGAGACCATCCTCAACCTGATCCCGTCGAACATCTTCGCCGCTGTCGCCCGTGGCGAAATGCTGCCGATCATCTTCTTCTCGGTGCTGTTCGGCCTGGGCTTGTCGAGCCTCAAGCCTGAGTTGCGCGAGCCGCTGGTGACTATGTTCCAGGGCGTGTCCGAGAGCATGTTCAAAGTCACCCACATGATCATGAAGTACGCCCCGATCGGCGTATTCGCACTGATCGCCGTGACCGTCGCCAACTTCGGCTTCGCCTCCTTGCTGCCGCTGGCCAAGCTGGTGATCCTGGTTTACGTCGCCATCCTGTTCTTCGCCTTTGTGATCCTCGGCCTGATAGCCCGCCTGTTTGGCTTCTCGGTGATCAAGCTGATGCGTATCTTCAAGGATGAGCTGGTGTTGGCCTACTCCACTGCCAGCTCCGAAACCGTGCTGCCGCGCGTGATCGAGAAGATGGAAGCCTACGGCGCGCCGAAAGCCATCTGCAGCTTCGTGGTGCCGACCGGTTACTCGTTCAACCTCGACGGTTCGACCCTGTACCAGAGCATCGCGGCCATCTTCATTGCCCAGCTGTATGGCATCGATCTGTCGGTCGGCCAGCAACTGATGCTGGTCCTGACCCTGATGGTTACCTCCAAAGGCATCGCCGGTGTACCGGGCGTGTCCTTCGTGGTGTTGCTGGCCACCCTGGGCAGCGTGGGCATTCCGCTGGAAGGCCTGGCGTTCATCGCCGGTGTCGACCGCATCATGGACATGGCGCGTACCGCCTTGAACGTGATCGGCAACGCCCTGGCCGTATTGGTCATCTCCCGTTGGGAAGGCATGTACGACGACGCCAAGGGCGAGCGCTACTGGAACTCGCTGCCGCACTGGCGCAGCAAGGACGCCGCGCCGGCCGCCCAAGCGACCCGCAGCTGATAGCACTTCAGCTCTAAGACAAACCCCGGATCATTCCGGGGTTTGTCGTTTCTGCCAGCCCCGCTATCATTCGCTCCATTCTTCGAGGGGTTCAACTGATGCTCAATGGCCTGTGGCTTGGCTTCTTTGTCGTGGCAATGGTGTCGGCACTGGCGCAATGGCTGGTCGGCGGTAACGCCGGAATTTTCGCGGCGATGGTCGAAAGCATTTTCGCCATGGCCAAGCTGTCCGTGGAAGTGATGGTGTTGCTGTTCGGCACCCTGACCTTGTGGCTGGGTTTCTTGCGCATTGCCGAGAAGGCCGGGATCGTCGATTGGCTGGCCAAGGCCCTCGGCCCGCTGTTCCGCCGCTTAATGCCGGAAGTGCCCGCCGGGCACCCTGCCATCGGCTTGATCACCCTCAACTTCGCGGCCAACGGCCTGGGCCTGGATAACGCGGCGACCCCCATCGGCTTGAAAGCGATGAAGGCGCTGCAGGAACTCAACCCGATTCCCAACACCGCGAGTAACGCGCAGATCCTGTTCCTGGTGCTTAACGCGTCCTCGCTGACGCTATTGCCCGTGACCATCTTCATGTATCGCGCCCAGCAAGGCGCCGCGGACCCGACGCTGGTGTTCCTGCCGATCCTGCTGGCGACCAGCGCCTCAACCCTGGTCGGCCTGCTCTCGGTAGCGATCATGCAGCGCCTGCGGCTGTGGGACCCGGTGGTGCTGGCCTATCTGATTCCGGGTGCACTGGTGTTGGGCGGCTTCATGGCCTTGCTGGCGACCCTTTCCGCGACGGCGCTGGCTGGCTTGTCGTCGATCCTCGGCAACCTCACGCTGTTCGGCTTGATCATGCTGTTCCTGGTGATCGGCGCGTTGCGCAAGGTCAAGGTGTACGAGGCATTTGTCGAAGGTGCCAAGGAAGGCTTCGACGTGGCGAAGAACCTGCTGCCGTACCTGGTGGCGATGCTGTGTGCCGTGGGCGTGTTGCGCGCGTCTGGCGCCCTGGATTTCGGCCTGGAAGGCATTCGCCATGTGGTCGCCTGGACGGGCATGGACACACGCTTTGTCGATGCGTTGCCGACGGCGATGGTCAAGCCGTTCTCCGGCAGCGCCGCACGGGCGATGCTGATCGAGACCATGCAGACCCAGGGTGTGGACAGCTTCCCGGCGCTGGTGGCGGCGACGATCCAGGGCAGTACCGAGACCACCTTCTATGTGTTGGCGGTGTACTTTGGTTCGGTGGGGATCCAGCGGGCCAGGCATGCCGTGGGGTGTGCGTTGCTGGCGGAGTTGGCCGGTGTCGTTGCTGCTATTGCGGTGTGCTACTGGTTCTTTGGGTAAGGCTTGAATCGCTATCGCAGGCAAGCCAGCTCCCACATTTGACTGTGTTCACAAATCAAAATGTGGGAGCGGGCTTGCCCGCGAAGACGCCCTCAGCGTTTCGCAGCACCATTGCCTTGCTGCACAACCCAATCCACCACCTGCTTGTTCAGTTGATCCCCTGCCTGCCCAAACCCGGCAACCACCGCTGGCACCTTGGTGTCGCTCACCGGCTGCCGCACCTCAAACCGTCGGCTGGCAACAATTCGCTGGTCACTGCCGCGCACCAGGCGCGCATCCAGGCGAATCACCACCTCTACCGCACTGCCGTGGTATTCACTCTGGAACGCCTGCAATTGCCCGCCCAATTCAAAGTCAGACTGCAAGTTGGTATCGTCGGTGCTCAGCAGCGTCACCCGGCCATCGCGCTGGAAACCATCCATGAAACGGTTGCGCAGCAGCACCGGCGACGGGTCGCTCCAACGCGAATTGGCATAACTGCTGATCAGGTCGCCATTGGGCACCACGGCAATGCGCGGGCTGTCGAGAAATTCGCTGGTCTGTGGCTTGTTCACGCGCAATGACCAACTGACCGGCGCGGCCTGGTGGGTGCTTTGCGCCGCGGCCAGGCGATACACATCCGACGGGTCGGCCTTGGGCAGGATCGAGCACGCGCTCACCAGTGCCAGGGCCACCGGGGCGATCATTTGGTAAGCACGCTTCATGGCGTGAACTCCTTGTTCTTGTCGCTGCCCAGCAGGTAACCGCTGGGGTTGGCTTCCAGGCGGCGGGAGATGGCGCGCAGCGATCCGAGGGTTTCGCGCAGTTCGCGCACGGCCGGCGCCAGTTCGTTGAGGCCTTGCATGCCGCTGTTCACCGAGTCCTTGTTGTTGGTCAACAAGGTATTGATGGTGGCGGTGCTTTGTTCAAGGGATTTCATGGCCTGCTCGGCACTGCCGAAGGCCTGCTTGCCTTGTTCGTTGAGCAAGCCGTTGGCGTTGCGCATCAGCACGGTGGTCTGTTCCAGCGCGGCGCTCGCCTGTTTGCTCACCTGCATCAGTTGCTGCATCACCACCTTGATATCGCCGCGTTGGTCGGCGATGGCGCCGGTGGTTTGTTGCAGGTTGTCCAACGTATTGCTCAGGCGTTCGACGTTCTCGCGGGAGAACATGTGGTTGGCGTTGTGCAGCAACAGGTTGATGCTGGTCATCAGGTCGTTGCTGTTGTTCAGCAGGCGCGCGATAGGTGATGGCGAGGCGATGATCTGTGGCAGGTTACCGTCCTTGCCCTTGAGCTCGGGACTCTGCGGGGTGCCGCCACTGAGCTGGATGATCGAGGTACCGGTGATGCCGGTCAGGGCCAGCTTGGCCTGGGTGTCTTCCTTGATCGGCGTCTGCCCGGCCAGGCGGATACGTGCCAGCACGCGGCGCGGATCCTTGGGGTCCAGGCTCAGGCTGATGACATCGCCCACCTTGATCCCGCTGTACTGCACTGAACTGCCCTGGGACAGGCCGCTGACCGCCTCGTTGAAGATCACTTCGTAGTCCTGGAAGGCGCTGTCGACGCTGGACTTGGCCAGCCACAGGCCGAACAGCATGGCGCCGACCACCACGATCACGCTGAACAGACCGATCATCACATGATGGGCTCGGGTTTCCATGTCATACCTCGTTAAGCGATTGAGCGGCATCCAATGCCGCGCGGCCACGGGGGCCGTGGAAATATTCGTGGATCCATGCGTCGTCCGTTTCCGAGACAACATCAATGGCATCGGCCACCAGCACTTTCTTCTGCGCCAGCACCGCCACGCGGTCGGTGATGGTGTACAGCGTGTCCAGGTCGTGGGTGACCAAAAACACACTCAAGCCCAGCGCATCGCGCAGGGTCAGGATCAGTTGGTCGAATTGCGCCGCGCCGATCGGGTCGAGGCCGGCGGTGGGTTCGTCGAGGAACAGAATGTCCGGGTCCAACGCCAACGCGCGGGCCAGGGCGGCGCGCTTGATCATGCCGCCGGACAGTGACGCCGGGTACTTGTCGGCCGCCGACAGCGGCAGCCCGGCCAGGGCCAGTTTCACGGCGGCCAGATGCTCGGCGTCCCGGCGGCTGAGGCCGGCGTGCTCGATCAACGGCAGCGCGACGTTTTCGGTCACGGTCAGCGAAGAAAACAGCGCGCCCTTCTGGAACAGCACGCCGAAGCGCCGTTCCACCAGGGAGCGCTCATGTTCCGGCAGGCTCGGCAGGTTTTTGCCGAACACCCGCACCTCACCTTCGCTGGGCCGGCGCAGGCCGACGATGCTGCGCAGCAGCACCGACTTGCCGCTGCCGGAGCCGCCGACCACCGCGAGGATCTCGCCTTTGTACAAGTCCAGGTCGAGGTTCTCGTGCACGCTCTGGCTGCCAAAGCGATTGCACAGGCCGCGCACTTCAATCACCGCCTCGGCGGGCGCTCGGTGTAGACGACTCACCAGCCCATCTCCATGAAGAACAACGCGGCGACCGCATCCAGCACGATCACCACAAAGATCGATTGCACCACGCTGGAGGTGGTGTGGGCGCCGACCGACTCGGCACTGCCGCTGACCTTGAAACCCTCCAGGCAGCCAATGGCGGCGATCAGGAACGCAAAAACCGGCGCTTTCACCATGCCCACCAGAAAATGCTGCACGCCAATGTCCGATTGCAGCAGCGACAGGAACATTGCCGGCGAAATATCCAGCGCCACGGCGCACACCACGCCGCCGCCGACGATGCCCGAGAGCATCGCCAGGAAGGTCAGCATCGGCAGCGCCACCAGCAATGCCAGCACGCGAGGCAGCACCAGCAGTTCCATCGGGTCCAGGCCCAGGGTGCGGATCGCGTCGATTTCTTCGTTGGCCTTCATCGAGCCGATCTGCGCGGTAAAGGCGCTCGCGGTGCGGCCGGCGATCAGGATGGCGGTCAGCAAGACGCCGAATTCCCGCAGGAAAGAGAACGCCACCAGGTCCACCGTGAAGATCGTTGCGCCAAAGCTCTTGAGCACCGTGGCCCCCAGAAAGGCCACCACTGCACCGACCAGGAACGTCAGCAAAGCCACGATTGGCGCGGCATCCAGGCCGACCTGTTCAAGGTGCGCAACCATCGGCGTCACGCGCCAGCGCTTGGGGCGGAAAATGCCGCGGGCGAAGGTTTCGAGAATCAGGCCGATAAAGCCCAGCAGTTTCTTGGTGTCCTGCCAGACGGTGTCCACCGCCCGGCCGATGCGCGCCAGCACCTGAATGCCCGCCGCTTCTTCCGGGGCTTTTTCCGGCACGCAAAAATCATTCAGGGAGCGGTAGACGGTCTTGAGCAGGGCGCGGTCGGCGGCAGACAGGCTGCAGTCGGTCTGTTCGGCGGATTGCTCAATGCGGCCGGGCCCCAGTAATTCCACCAGCAGCGAGGCGCCGGCGGTATCCAGGGCGCCGAGGCCGTTGAGGTCGATGCGCGCGCCAGCGTCGTATTGGCCGTCGAGCTTGTCCGACAGCTTCTTCAGATTGGCGTAGTGGGCAAGCGTCCAGTCCCCCGTAATCCTCAGCTGTGGCGGGGTGGTGGACGTGTCGAGGTGGGCTGCACCGGCCGTCGTAGGGGGGGTCATAAGCTCCGAGCTTGTTTGGCTATCCACAATTCCTACGTAATAGCACGAACCTGCCTACTTTGGGTTGTCCGTTTGTGCTGAGTCGGTCACTTTGAAGCGCAGCACGCCGATCACCTGCCCGTCTTCGGTCAGTACGCGTACCTGCCAGCGGCCCACGGCATCACCAGGGAAGTTCTGCTTGTGGGTCCAGGCGCGGTAGCCCTCTTTGCGTCCGCCATGAATGTCCAAGGCGATGCGGTCGACTTCTTTGCCGTTGAATTGCCACACATGGTAGATGCGTTCATCCAACCCGCGTGGCGCGTTGATCGCGGTGTAGGCGTACAGCCCGCCGCTGCGCAGTTGGGCGGCGGTGACTTCCTTGAGGTCGTCGCCCGGCGTGCGGTCTTGCAGTTGTGTGCTGATCGCGACTTCGGTCATCCACAAAGTGGCCGGCGGCACCCAACTGCGCAAGAACCACCCGGCGCACCCAATAGCGGCCGTGACCCCGAGTAACATCGCCCAGCCTTTGACACTGCGCAGCGGCATACTCACGGCCAAGCTCGGAATCGACAACGCCATGGCCACGCCCAAGGCGAGTTTGTAACTTTCGGCCGTGGTCAGGTGCAGGATGATCGGCAGCGCAGTGAGCAGCGCAGCGAACAAGGTGAAGGTGTGCAGTGCGAGGAACAGTGAGCGTTTGGGCGCCAGCCATTTGTAGTACAGCGGGTCGACGATCGACACCAGCGCCGCCGCGCCGAGCAGGCCAGTGAACACCGATTGGCCGCTGTTCCATGCCGTGGTGATGAAAAAGAACGGCAACACAAAGAACAGGCTTTCCTGATGGATCATCTGGGTCGCGTAGCGCAGCAACGGTTCGGGGATCTCGCGCTTGAAAACCTTGGTGAACAGCTGGGTGAAGCTGTTTTCCAGCATCAGCCACAGCCAGCTCACCAGCATGATCACTGCAATCCAACTGGCCATACCCTGTTGGCGGTCCACGAGGATGAAACTGCACACACCCGAGATGAAGCCGCCGAGTGCAATCACCCCTGGGTAACGCTTCATCAGTTCGAGGACGCGGGTGATCAAGCGGGTCAGGTTTTGCATTCGGCGGTTCGCAGTCTTTGTAGGAAAAAATCCCAAACAGAATAACGTCTTAGCCCGTCATCCGTTGCGTCATTACGCGATCCGTTTGCGATAACGCCGCACACCGATCAACACAATGGCAATCAGCCCGACTAAACTGGCGCCGATCCAGCTCAACAGGTCGTAGCTGAGCAGCGGTTTCTCGATGCGCCAGTAGCCTGGCTGTTTGAACACTTGGCGCAGGGCCTGGTTGGTCTGGTCCAGGCTCACGGCCTTGATGCGTTTGACCGGGTCGCTGAAATGCCCGTTGTTGTAGTCACCGGAAGCGCTCCAATAATAGTCGGCCAATGCGCTGTTGCCCTGCACGGCCCAGGCCTGGCGGGCGACGGCGGCCTGTTGCAGGCGGGCGAATACCGCAGGGTCCAGGCCGTCCTTGAGCAGTTGCGCCTTGAGGGCCTGGAGTACCTGTTCGGCTTCTGGCAGGTTTTCCCGCTCCAAGTCGGCATTCAGGCTGAGGAAGCCGACGCCGCCAAGCACTTCGCGTTCGCTCCACGGGCCGTAGGACAAACCGTGCTTGAGGCGCAGTTGACGGTATAGCGCCCAGTCGAGGTAGTCCTTGAGCAGGTCGTAGGTTTCGTCATGGCCGTCGTCCAGCACCGGCTCGGGGAACAGCCAGTGCAGTTTGGCGCTGTCACCGACCCAGCCGTGGATCAGTTCGCGATGGCCGGCGGCGGCGTGCTGGATCTCCGGAAGTGCCAGGTGTTCCGTGGGCTCGACCGGATCGAGTTGGCCATAGGTGCGTTCCAGATAGGCCGGCAGCAGTTTGTCGAGGTCACCGACGATGATCAAAGTCATGTTGTTGGGGGCGTACCAGTTTTTGCGCAGGCTCTCCAGTTGGTCGCGGGTCAGATGGTCGACCTCGGCGCGTTCGGCGCATTTGAGGCCCAGTTCGACGGCCAGTTGATTGCTGGCGGTGTGGCCCAGGTCCTGGCGGTCCAGCAGGCGTTGCAGGTGTGAGTAATGGCCGCCGTCTTCACGCTCCACCACTCGCTTGGCCGCATTGATATTGGCGTCGGTCAATTCGGTGCGGGTGAGGATCGCCAGCAGCAGGTCCAGCACCTTGCGCTGGTTTTGTGCGGGCGCTTCGATCACGAAGGTGGTGTCAGCGTTGCTGGTGTAGGCGTTCCACTCGCCGCCAAGGGATTGCATGCGGTCCTCCAGTTCAGCCTCACCGCCGCCGTCGATGCCGCTGAACAACAAGTGTTCCAGCAGGTGCGGCAGCTCTTTGTCCTCGCAACTGAAGTCGTCCAGGCCCACGCCCACTACCAGGCGGATCGCCACATGCCCGCGTTCGGTGCCCGGCTTGAGCAGCAATTGCAGGCCATTGGGCAAGGTGTAACCCTCGACTTGCAGGCGGTCAAAGGCGGAGGCATGGGCAGCACCCATGAGCAAACAGGCGAACAACAGGCGACGCATAACAAGCTTCCTGGCGAGTGAGGTCAGTTTTAACTGACTTCACGGGCCATAGTACGTTCAGGGCGAATGTGTGATGTCGGCAATATCTTCGGCGGAGAGCGCGCCGGTGTCGGACGTTTCCAACACTACATAAGCACTGCTGCAAAACAACGAGTTGAGGCGTTTCATATCCGCAATCAGCTCCAGGTGTAGGGAGCTGGTCTCAAGGCTCTGTACGATTTTTCGCTGCAGGCGACTCACGTGGGCGTGGGCCAGGCGGCGTTCCTGGGCGCGGAATCGGCGTTTTTCGCGCAGCAGCTGGCGGGCGCTTTCCGGGTCTGCGCTGAGGAACACCGACAGGCCCAGGCGTAGGTTGGCGATCAACTGGCTGTGCAGGCCGGTGAGTTCTTCCAGGCCGACGTCGGAGAACTGGCGACGCTGGGAGGTTTTCTGCTGCTGGACTTTGCGCAGCATGCGTTCGATCAGGTCGCCGGCCAGTTTCAGGTTGATCGACAGCTCGATGATTTCGGCCCAGCGGCGGCTGTCCTGTTCACTGAGGTCTTCGCGGGGCATTTGCGCCAGGTAGAGTTTGATCGCGCTGTACAGCGACTCGACATCATCGCTGAGGCTGCGCATTTCCTGGGTGATGGCGGTCTGTTTGCCGCGCAGCACTTCCTGCATGGCGGTCAGCATGTTGTCGATCAGGTCGCCCAGGCGCAGGGTTTCCCGCGCGGCGTTGGCCAGGGCCAGGCTCGGTGTGGTGAGCGCCGTCAGGTCCAGATGGCGCGGCTTGGCCTTGCCGTTGACCTCTTCACGCTCGGGCAGCAGCCAGGCGCATAGTTTTGCCATCGGGCCGATGGTGGGCAACAGGATCAGGCAACGGCTGACGTTGTAGAGCAGGTGGAAGGTGATGACCATGCCTTGGGCGCTGTAGTCCAAGCCATCCATCCACAGCACCAGCGGGTCCAGCACAGGAATGATCAGCAACAGGCCGATCAATTTGTACAACAGGCTGCCCAGCGCGACCTGGCGTCCGGCGGCGTTCTGCATGCTGGTACTGAGGAAGGCCAACACGCCGCTGCCGATGTTGGCGCCGATCACCAGGCCGATGGCCACGTGCAAGCCGATCACACCGGCGCCGGCCAGGGTGGCGGTCAGCAGGACGGCCGCCAGGCTGGAGTAGGAAATCATCGCGAACAAGGCGCCGACCAGGGCGTCGAGCAAGATGTCGCCGGTCAACGACGCGAACAGCACTTTCACGCCCTGGGCATGGGTGATCGGCCCGGCGGCTTCGACGATCAGTTGCAGCGCCAGGATGATCAACCCGAGGCCGATCCCCACGCGCCCCAATTGCCCTGCCCGCGTCTGTTTGCGCGACAGGAAGAAAATCACCCCGAGAAAAATCAGCAGCGGTGACAGCCAGGACAAATCGAACGTCAGCACCCGCGCCATCAATGCCGTACCGACATCGGCGCCGAGCATGGTCGCCAGGGCGGGCATCAGCCCCATCAGGCCCTGGCCGACAAAGGAGGTCACCAGCATCGCCGTGGCGTTGCTGCTCTGCACCATGGCCGTCACCAGGATACCGGCGATAAACGCCAGCCAGCGCTTGGACATGTTCTGCCCGATGACTTGGCGCAAGTTGGAGCCGTAGACCCGCAGGATGCCGGTACGGACGATGTGCGTGCCCCAGATAAGCAGGGTCACGGCGGAAAGCAGATTGAGCAAGGTCAGCATGCTCGGCCCCCCGTGTGGGTGCGCTCGAAAATGAGCGAAGGAAAGTTGCCGCGTGCCGCTCTACGTCTTGTACTTAAGCTGTAGTTGGCGAATGGGCTCTGCGCCAGCATCGCATAGCTAAAGTGAGGATTGAAACAAAACTGTCATGAAATCAGCTTTTTGCGGATGCAAAAAAGGGGCTTATAAAAGCCCCTTTTGTCTGGCTCGGGTTTATTGACCCGGAATGTCTTTGCGCAGTTTCACAGGGTCCTGCTGTTTTTTCTTTTTCGCGATGGCGGTGCGCATCTTGATGTTCACCGCTTCCACCGCCAGCGAGAACGCCATGGCGAAGTAGACGTAGCCTTTTGGCACGTGCACATCGAAGGATTCGGCGATCAGCACGGTACCCACCACCAGCAGGAACGACAGCGCCAGCATTTTCAGCGACGGGTGCTTGTCGATGAATTCGCTGATGGTGCCGGCTGCCAGCATCATCACCAATACCGCCACGACAATCGCCGCGACCATGACCGGGACATGGGACACCATGCCGACAGCGGTGATGACCGAGTCCAGGGAGAACACGATGTCGATGATGGCGATCTGCACGATGGTGTAGATGAACTTGCCACCCTTGCCGCCTGGCTCTTCGTGGGTTTCGTCTTCACCTTCCAGCGCGTGGTACATCTCCTGGGAGCTTTTCCACAGCAGGAACAGGCCACCGAAGAACAGGATCAGGTCGCGACCGGAAATGCCCTGGCCGAAGACCACGAACAGGTCGGCGGTCAGTTGCATTACCCAGGTGATCGACAGCAGCAACAGGATGCGCGTGACCATGGCCAGCGCCAGGCCGAAGATCCGGGTGCGCGCCTGCATATGCTTGGGCATGCGGCTGACCAGGATCGAAATCATGATGATGTTATCGATGCCCAGGACGATCTCGAGGGCCGTCAGGGTGAAGAAGGCAATCCAGATCTCCGGATTGGTCAGCCATTCCATGTGTATTCCTTTGAGCAAGTGTTAAACCGCGCAAGCTGCAGCGCCGCGCGGTTGAGTTGGTACGATTATAGAGTGCTGAACAGCGGAATAATCCCCATCAGCAACGCGGCGACCATTATGCACAGGCACACCAGTACTGCCCACTTGAGGGTAAAGCGCTGGTGATCGCCAAACTCGATACCAGCCAAAGCGACCAGCAGGTAGGTCGAGGGTACCAGCGGGCTCAACAGGTGCACCGGTTGACCGACGATCGACGCACGGCCCATTTCTGCAGCCGTGATGCCGTAGTGGCTGGCGGCTTCGGCGAGTACGGGCAGTACGCCATAGTAGAACGCATCGTTGGACATGAAGAACGTAAACGGCATGCTCACCAGCGCGGTGATCACCGCCAGGTACGGGCCCAGCGCCTCAGGAATGACGGCCAGCAGGCTCTTGGACATGGCATCGACCATGCCGGTGCCCGACAGGATGCCAGTGAAGATACCGGCCGCGAAAATCAGCCCCACCACCGCCAGTACGCTGCCGGAGTGGGCGGCGACGCGGTCTTTTTGCATCTGCAGGCATGGGTAGTTGACGATCATCGCGATACTGAACGCCACCATGAACAGCACCGGAAGTGGCAACAGGCCCGCAATCAGTGTGCACATCAGGGCAAAGGTCAGGGCACCGTTGAACCAGATCAGCTTCGGACGTCGGGCGTCCGGAAATTGCGACACGCTGATTTCGCTGTGGTCGATCTCGTCGCCTTGCAGGTGCAATTCGCCCAGGCGTGCACGCTCGCGCAGGCCGTACATGTAGGCGATCACCAGGATGGCGACGACGCCGGCGGCCATGGCTGGGATCATCGGTACGAAAATGTCCGATGGGTCCACATGCAGCGCGCTGGCGGCACGGGCGGTCGGGCCACCCCAGGGGGTCATGTTCATCACGCCGCCGGCGAGGATGATCAGGCCGGCCATGATCCGCGGGCTCATGCCGATGCGCTGGTACAGCGGCAGCATGGCGGCCACGCAGATCATGTAGGTGGTGGCGCCGTCACCGTCGAGGGACACGACCAGGGCCAGCACGGCGGTGCCGACCGAAACTTTCAGCGGGTCGCCCTTGACCATCTTGAGGATCTTGCGCACGGCCGGGTCGAACAGGCCGGAGTCGATCATCAGGGCAAAGTAGAGAATGGCGAACATCAGCATCACGCCGGTCGGCGCGAGTTTGGTGATGCCCGCAAGCATCATCGGGCCGATCTCCGGCGCGAAACCGCCGAACAGCGCGAACAGGATCGGCACGATGATCAAGGCGATCAGCGCGGACAGGCGCTTGGTCATGATCAGGAACATGAACGTGATGACCATGGCAAAGCCAAGGAAAGTCAGCATAGGAATACTCCAGGCGTAGCGCGGCTAGGGAATGGCGAACCGGGTGGGGGTCAGCGCAGAACGAAAGGCACGAGGCGTACGGGTGGAGTGGGGGCAAACAGGCGGGTACGAGCGGACATCGGGAATCACCATTGTTGTTGTTAACAGCCGGTCTGTTGCCGGCAGTGGGGGCGATCCTAGACGGGTAAGCTTTCAGCCAGCTTTCGCCGGCTGAAAGGGTGATGAAGGGTTGTTCGGCGTTTCAGGGCAGTTCCAGGCCGCCCGCCGCCTTGTGCAATGCCCGCAAATGCTCGCCCACCTGCTTGAGGTTGGCTTCGCACGCGGCAATCTCGGCGGAGCGCGAGGGGTCCAGCAGCGCCCTCACCTCTTTATCCAGCTCGCCAGTCAGTGATTGCAGTTGCTTCTGGCGCTCGGCGCTTTCCGATTCCAGGCGCTTGGCTTCCGAAGGTTGCGGCAGGCCATAGCCGCCGCTGCCCAAGAGTTCTGCCGGTCGGCTGAGGAAGCCGCTGTTGGCGAGGATCTGTTGCAGCGTGGCGTTGGCTTTCTCCATGCCGCCGTTTTTCAGCTCGCGGGCGCCGAGGTAGCGTTGCTTGACTTCGTCCTGGGCCAGCATCAACTGCTTGCGAAAGCTCGCCTGCTCAAGCAGCAACAGCGCAGCACTGGTGCGCAGGTCGGCCTGGCCGAACCACTGGCGACGTTCCTCTGCGCTGAGGGACAGCCAGTCTTCGACCTGGGTCTGTTTGATCGGCAGATGCTTGCGCAGTACATCGAACATCGCCTGGTAGCGCTCGCGGAAGGAGTCGAAGTGATAGCCCAGGCGTAACGCCCGGCGTTTGTCGTCCAAGACGCTGGTGTCGGCAAGGCCGCGGGCACTCAATACCTCAAGCAAACCGTTGGGCGTAATGTTGTCCAGACCGGTCAGTTGCGGGTTGGCGCTGCCGCTGCGTAACAGTTTCAGGCTCTCCACTGCACAGTTGTTGGAAATGAAGAAGTAGTTGCCGTCGTAGCTCCAGTGCATTTCGGCGGCATGCTCGACGGTGTCGTTGATTTCCTGGCGGGTCAGTTTCAGCGGCACGGAGGCCAGGCCGCGCAACTCGGTCTTGGTGTACTCGTCGATCACTTGCGCCAGCGGCAGCACAAACAGGCGCGACGGGTATTTGCCGACCAGGCCGTCCCAGCTCGACAGCTGTACGTCACCGACGAATGCGCGGTAGGACAACACCAGGTGCTGGTCCAGGTCCAGCCGACAATCCGGCCCACGCGGCCGGCCTGGCGCGCAGATCACCAGGCGCAACATGCTATGGCCCCAGCGGCTCACCAGGTTCTGGTTGGCTTCGGCCAGCAGGTAGTCGATTTCGTAGACGCGCTCTGGGTCGACATGGCCCAGCGGCGTCTTGGCGAAATCGTTGCCGGCGTTCAGGAATGCGTAGGTGTTGGCGCAGGTGTCTTGATTCGGCGGCGCCCAGCCAAAGTGTTCTTTGTAATAACGGAACAGCGAGGGGCGGCGGCAGGCGTAGCTTGGGTCAAGCAGGAAGTACTCCATATTGACCGCCACGAACTCCAGCGGGCTGGTGGTTTCGTAGATGTCCGGGCTGCGCGCGACCTGATGGTTGTTTTGTTCGCGCTCGCCACGACGGCCGACGTATTGCGGCCAGCCGGCAAGGTCCAGCAGGCGGGGGTCATCGCTGAGGGTAAAGCGTCGGTCATTCTGGCCGCGGCATTGATCCGGCAGGCCGATCAAGCCGGTGATGTTGTTCTGGCGGCTGCAGCGGTTGATCAGTGCGCGGTCTGCTTTGGACCACAGGCGTGCACGGTCATAAATGTGCGTCAGTTCATGCAGTACGGTGGCGAGCATTTCGCGGCGTACGGTGCCGTGGGGGCGATTGGTTTTCTGGGTGGCGGCGCTGCCGTCGGTCAGGCTGGTGAGCAGGTTGCGATTGAGATCCAGCTCGGACACCAGGGAGGCTTGCCCGTAGGCGTTCTCGGGCATCTTGTCGGTCCAGCCGACATCGATGCGCCGGTCCAGCTGCTCGATGAAGCGCGGCGGCAAAGCGCGCATCGCTTCATTGAGCAACGCCTGGCTGGCCTGCTGTTCAGCCGGGCTCAAGCCCTCGGTCTTGAGCCGCAGCTGCAGGTCGGCCTGGGCTGCGCTGGCACACAGCAGCACAACCCCGGCCAGGAGCCAGGCGGCCATTCGCCTCACAGTGCGAGGATAGCTTCGGCGAGGGTCTGGTCACTGGCGTCGCGGGCTTCCGGCAGACGGGTGCGCAGGGTGTCGAAGGCGGCTTCCAGGCGTGCGCCACGGATTTCGCCGTTGGTAGCGACGAAGCTGGCAGCGTCATCGTGGGCTTCGCGCACGACTTTGGAGTCGCGGATGGAGGTGGTGGTGTCCGAGGTGAAATCAATGGTGCGGCCAGAGGCGCGAACAATGATGTTACTGGTGGCCACCAGGGTCTGTGCCTGGGCAACGTCGGCCAACAACAGCAGGCCAAGGGTGGCGGCAATCAGCGGGCTACGCATGGAATAACTCCAAATACAAAGATGGAATACAGAGATGATTATTGGACGAGAATTGCTTGCGCCAGTTCAAGGTCGCTGGCGTTAAGTTTTGGTTGGCTGCGGCGCAGATAATCCAGCGCTGACTCCAACCGTGCCCCCCGCCATTGGCCGTCAGTGGCGATAAACGCGGCAGCGTCATCCTGGGCGGCCATTATCACTTTTCTGTCGAAGGGTGCGGAAGTCACCTTGCTGGTGGCGTACGCACTGGCAACGGTGCTCTGCGTGGTCAGGTCGAAGGCCGAAGCCAAGGGCGACCAGGCGGCGCAAAGCAATACAGGAACTATTAACAGGCGGTATGAAAAAGCCATGGGACTCGACAACTGAAAACGAGCGCCAAGGCTAGCGTAATGCCCGGGCGAGAGCCAGCGCCCAGGCATCAGCCCTGCATTCAGATCGCCAGGATGGCCTGGGCCAGCTGTGCGTCAGTTGCGGTGTTCAGCTGCGGCGCTTGTTGGCGGATCTGGGCCAGGGCGCTTTCCAGTTTCACACCACGGATGGCGCCTTCGCTGGCAACAAAGCTGGCGGCGTCGTCACGGGCAGCGCGTACGACTTTGTTGTCGCGCAGGGATGAGGTGGCATCGGAGCTGGCGTCGGAGGTGGCTTTCAGCGCGCCGACGATGGAGTCGGTGGTCACGATGAAGCTGGTCGCGTTGGCGTTGGCAGCCAGGGCCAACAGGGCGGCGGCACTCAGCAGGCTAAGACGGGACATGGGATGACTCCTGTAGATGAACGGATAAAGTGGCGCAGGGCAGCTATTGGGGATCAGACGCCTGTACTGCGCGGTTCGCCACGTGGTGACTGGATATTAAGCCGCCGTTTATCCGTTCGGGAAGCATCTTGACTGCCTAGTCACGCCAGAACGGTTTGGACAGCTCGTTCATTCGGTCGCCAGGGCTGATGCCCAGGTCGGACAGTTCACGGCTATCAAGCTGCGACAGCTGGCGCCGTTCATAGGCCTGGCGCAGCCATTTGGCCACGGTCGAGGCCGCTTGGCGTAACAACCGTTTATAGCGGGGGGACGGCGTATCCATGGCGAGCACCTTTCATGAGGTCTTGGAGCACCATGTTGAACGAGGCGATGTGACCGATACAGATACACCGATGTTAAATTGTACTGCTTAACTGTTGTGTTTTATAAACTGTACCTGTCTTCGAATCATGCCACTGTTTTACGGTTGAAAACCCAAACCCCGAAAACAACAAAGCCCGCCTCCGGTTTCCCGTGGCGGGCTTTGCTTTGACAAATCAGGGTGCTGGCGGTGGACCCGGTAGGTCAGGGCCAGCGAGCGCTAAATCAGCGCCAGAACGGCTTGCTCAGCTCTTCGTAGCGTTGAGCTTCGCTGATGCCTGCGTCAGCCAGCAGACGCGAATCCAGGCGAGCCAGTTGGTGGCGGCTGGAGATGCGGCGCTGCCACAACATCAGGTTGGCGATAACGCGCAGAGGCAGGGAGGCCTGGGTGTTTACAGCTTTTTCTTCGAAGAACAGTTCGGAACTGAGTGTACGTTCCATGATGACATCCTTCCGCTTGTGGCGGGATTAGGTAGTGGTTTAACTGATGCCAATGATCCTCTTCCGGCGCAAGACTCTCTAGATACAGTTCACCTGTATTGTGAGGGGCCAGTTAACTGTTTATAGGGGCTGTACTGTACGGAAATGGGGCAACTGTACCTGTCCGCACTAAAGTAGTGCGAAATAGGCATTTTTGAAGTGATGCGTGGGATATTTCGGTAAGAAAAGACCGGTACAGCAGTACAGTTTTTTCAATAAGTGCCGGTGGAGATGTCGAGCTGATGAAACTGTGTTTGCATCAGCCCGTATCTGTATCAATTACGCCTTGAGCATATGCCCGGTTTCTTCCAGGTTGATGTGCCAGCTCAGTGCATCACGCAGGATGTGCGGCGTGTGCCCGCCGATGGCGCAGGCAGCATTGAAGTAACTGTTCAGGGCGTCGCGGTAGGCGGGGTGCACACAGTTGTCGATGATCACCCGCGCCCGTTCCCGTGGCGCCAGGCCACGCAGGTCGGCAAGCCCAACCTCGGTGACTAGGATGTCGACGTCATGCTCGGTGTGGTCCACATGGCTGACCATTGGCACCACGCTGGAAATCGCCCCGCCCTTGGCAATGGATTTGGTAACAAAGATCGCCAGGTGCGCATTGCGTGCAAAATCCCCGGAGCCGCCAATACCGTTCATCATCCGTGTGCCACAGACATGGGTGGAGTTGACGTTGCCGTAGATGTCGAACTCCAGCGCGGTGTTGATACCGATGATGCCCAGGCGACGCACCACTTCCGGATGGTTGGAGATCTCTTGCGGGCGCAGTACCAGTTTGTCCTTGTACTTCTCCAGGTTGCCGAACACGTCAGCATTGCGACGCTCCGACAGGGTGATCGAGCTCCCCGACGCGAAACTCAGCTTGCCCGCGTCGATCAGGTCGAAGGTCGAATCCTGCAACACTTCCGAATACATGGTCAGGTCTTCGAACGGCGATTCGATCAGGCCACACATCACCGCGTTGGCGATATTGCCGATGCCAGCCTGCAACGGGCCAAGTTTGTTGGTCATGCGGCCGGCGTCGACTTCCTGCTTGAGGAAGTTGATCAGGTGATTGGCGATGCCTTGGGTATCGCTGTCGGGTGGCGTTACGGTTGAAGCGGAGTCGGCCTGGTGGGTGATAACGATGGCAACGATCTTTTCCGGTGGAATCGGAATCGCAGTGCTGCCGATCCGGTCATCGACCTTCACCAGTGGGATCGGCGTACGAGTTGGCCGGTACGTCGGGATATAGATGTCGTGCAACCCTTCCAGGTTCGGGTTGTGTGCCAGGTTGATCTCGACGATCACCTGCTTGGCGAAAATCGCAAAGCTGGCCGAGTTGCCTACAGACGTTGTCGGCACAATATGGCCTTGCTCAGTGATTGCGACCGCCTCAATCACCGCAATATCCGGCAGCTTGAGCTGGTTGTTGCGCAGTTGCTCGACGGTTTCCGACAGGTGCTGGTCGATAAACATCACTTCGCCGGCGTTGATCGCCTTGCGCAAGGTGCTGTCGACCTGGAACGGCATGCGCCGGGACAGTACACCCGCTTCGGTCAGTTGCTTGTCCAGGTCATTGCCCAGGCTGGCACCGGTCATCAGGGTGATTTTCAGCGGCGACGTCTTGGCGCGTTCAGCCAGGGCGTGGGGGACGGCCTTGGCTTCACCGGCACGGGTGAAGCCGCTCATGCCGACGGTCATGCCGTCCTCGATCAGTGCGGCGGCGTCTGCCGCGCTCATGACCTTGTTCAACAACGAAGGCAAGCGGATACGATCACGGTACATGGATTGTTATCTCAGGCTACGGAAGCAAGGTGCGCAGTTTAGTGATTTCGAAAAAATTCGGCCCGCTACCATGGTCGAATGCCAGGCAGCGATTTAGAGCCTTTGGTCGGGTTTCATGCGGTAATAAAAAACCCCAGCCTACTGGAGGCCGGGGTTTCGAGTATTGCGCTGAAGCAGTGTTACTCGACGGCTTTGACCATGTCTTCGATGACCTTCTTGGCATCACCAAAGACCATCATGGTCTTGTCCAGATAGAACAGTTCGTTATCCAGGCCGGCGTAGCCGCTGGCCATCGAGCGCTTGTTAACGATGATGGTCTTGGCCTTGAAGGCTTCGAGAATCGGCATGCCGGCGATCGGTGAGTTCGGATCGTTCTTGGCGGCCGGGTTGACCACGTCGTTCGCGCCCAGCACCAGCACCACGTCGGCCTGGCCGAATTCGGAGTTGATGTCTTCCATCTCGAACACCTGGTCGTATGGCACTTCGGCCTCGGCGAGCAGCACGTTCATGTGGCCAGGCATACGGCCCGCCACCGGATGGATCGCGTATTTCACGGTGACGCCGTGGTGAGTCAGCTTCTCGGTCAGTTCCTTGAGCGCATGTTGTGCGCGTGCCACGGCCAGGCCGTAGCCCGGAACGATGATCACGGTATCGGCGTTGGTCAGCAGGAAGGTCGCATCGTCAGCCGAACCGGACTTCACCGGGCGCGCTTCTTTGGAGCCGGCTGCGGCACCCGCATCCGGCGCATTGCCGAAACCGCCGAGCAGTACATTAAAGAAGGAGCGGTTCATCGCCTTGCACATGATGTACGACAGGATCGCGCCGCTGGAGCCCACCAGGGAGCCGGCGATGATCAGCATCGAGTTGTTCAGCGAGAAACCGATGCCCGCCGCCGCCCAGCCGGAGTAGCTGTTGAGCATTGAGACGACCACAGGCATGTCGGCGCCGCCAATCGGGATGATGATCAGCACGCCCAGCACGAAGGCCAGCGCCAGCATCAGCGCGAAGGCGGTGAGGTTGCCGGTGAACATGAAGGCCAGGCCCAGGCCAAGCGTCAGCAGGCCGAGCACCAGATTCAATTTATGCTGACCGCCGAACTGTACCGGTGCACCCTGAAACAGGCGGAACTTGTACTTGCCCGACAGCTTGCCAAATGCGATCACCGAACCGGAGAAGGTGATGGCACCGATGGCCGCGCCGAGGAACAGTTCCAGACGGTTACCGGCAGGGATCGCGTCGCCCAGGTGTTTGACGATGCCCAGGGATTGCGGCTCGACCACGGCGGCGATGGCGATGAACACGGCTGCGAGACCGATCATGCTGTGCATGAACGCCACCAGTTCCGGCATCTTGGTCATTTCTACGCGCTTGGCCATGATCGAACCGGCGGTGCCGCCAACCAGCAAGCCGACGATTACGTAGCCGATACCCGCAGTTGCCAGCTCAGCGCCGAGCTTATAGATGAGGCCCACAGTCGTGAGTACCGCCAGCGCCATGCCGAGCATGCCGAACAGGTTGCCGCGTCGCGAGGTCGTCGGATGTGACAGCCCTTTGAGGGCCTGGATGAAGCAGATCGACGCGATCAAGTAGAGCGTCGTTACCAGATTCATGCTCATTACTTAGGCGCCTCTTCTTTTGCTTTCGGGGCTTTCTTCTTGAACATCTCAAGCATCCTGCGGGTCACCAGGAAGCCGCCGAACACGTTCACCGCCGCAAGCGCCACGGCCAGGGTGCCCATGGTCTTGCCCAGCGGGGTCACGGTGAGGGCGGCGGCCAGCATGGCGCCGACGATCACAATCGCGGAAATCGCGTTGGTCACCGCCATCAATGGCGTGTGCAGCGCGGGGGTCACGTTCCAGACCACGTGGTAACCGACATAAATCGCCAGCACAAAGATGATCAGGTTGTAGATACCGGGGGAGATAAGTTCTTCCATCGTCTGAATCCCTGCTTAGGCGTTTTTGCGGATGACTTGGCCGTCGCGGCACATCAGGCACGCGGCGACGATGTCGTCTTCGAGGTTGATTTCAAACTGCCCTTCCTGGGTGAAGACCAGCTTCAGGAAGTCCAGCAGGTTGCGCGCGTACAAGGCTGACGCATCGGCGGCGACAGCGCCGGCGAGGTTGGTCGGGCCGCAGATGATCACGCCGTTTTCCACCACGACCTGGTCAGCGACGGTCAGCGGGCAGTTACCACCTTGGGCAGCGGCAAGGTCAATCACCACGGAGCCGGGCTTCATCTGTGCGACGGTTTCAGCGCTGAGCAGGGTCGGCGCTTTGCGGCCTGGAATCAGAGCGGTGGTGATGACGATGTCGGCCTGCTTGGCGCGTTCGTGCACGGCCAGGGCCTGGCGCTGCATCCAGCTGGTTGGCATCGGACGGGCGTAGCCGCCAACGCCGACGGCGCATTCGCGTTCTTCGTCGGTCTCGTAGGGCACGTCGACGAACTTGGCGCCGAGGGATTCGATCTGCTCTTTTACGGCCGGGCGCACGTCAGACGCTTCGATCACTGCACCCAGACGTTTCGCCGTAGCGATGGCCTGCAGGCCAGCAACACCCGCGCCGAGGATCAACACGCGCGCTGCTTTGACGGTACCGGCGGCGGTCATCAGCATCGGCATGAAGCGCGGGTAGTGATGAGCGGCGAGCAGCACGGCTTTATAGCCGGCGATGTTGGCCTGGGACGAAAGCACGTCGAGGCTTTGCGCGCGCGAGGTGCGCGGCGCGGCTTCAAGGGCAAAAGCAGTGATGCCCCGCTCAGCCAGCTTGGCGATGGTTTCGTTGCTGAACGGGTTGAGCATGCCCACCAAGACGGTGCCGCTTTTGATCAGCGCGAGTTCGCTGTCGCTGGGGGCAACCACCTTGAGGATCAGCTCGGCGCCAAACGCATCGTTGGCACTGCCAATGGTTGCGCCTGCCGTTTCATAGGCACTGTCAGTGATGCTGGCTTTAATGCCGGCGCCGCTTTGTACAGTGACCTTATGGCCCTGGCCGATCAGCTTCTTGATGGTTTCCGGGGTGGCAGCCACCCGCGTTTCACCGGTCTGGGTTTCGAGAGGAACACCAATGTGCACGTCAAATCTCCTGCATGATCTTTTTGCTTTTGATCTTTTTGTAAAAAGGCCAGTGCACCGCGAGTGGCGCAACTGGGGCGGCCGATCAGCACGATCCCGCTGAAATGACAGCGGGGCGCGGCATTTTGCAGGCGAACTTTACGGCCATCAAGGGATTATGACGGGTGACGAAAAATTAACTACAAGTCACCCTGTGACTGATTGTCGCAACGCTTTGAATTAACCTCTTAAAATACAGGGGCTTAAAGGCCTGTAGGCGTTTTTGTAGCGTTTTGACATCTTTGATGTGAATAGTCGGTCATTGGCTTGTATTAGTCGCTACAGGCCATATGAGTCGTGGCTTTGAGCCCTATTTTTGTCTGACAGATACAGTCTGTTTAAATGCGACATATACGTATATCTGTAGGATTAAAAATATGCTGACTACAGAGTCAGCAATGCGATTTCGACCTTTAAATACTAGGGCTGTAGCGCTGTGATTGTTCGATAAGCCAATCCCTGAATGCGTGCATTGAGGCTGATTCGACCTTTCTGTCAGGAATCATCAAGTAATAAGCCTTCGAGCTGCTCAGCGCCTCGGGACTCGCAATCATCAGTTGGCCCTCCTCCAATTCGCGTTGGATAAGGAACGGCGGGATCAGCGCGATCCCCATGTCATGCATGGCGGCCTGGGACAACATCGAGAATAGCTCGTAACGGGGGCCTGTCATGTCGCGGGGTACGCTCAACTGCTGCGCGTTGAACCACTGGCGCCACGCGTAGGGTCTCGTCGTTTGCTGAAGGAGAGGCAGTTCTGCGATTTCCTGAGGGCTGAATTGCGTGCTGCTACCCAGCAGTCGAGGGCTGCACACTGGGACGGGGTTTTCTCCCATCAAACGGTGCGATTCCGTACCGGACCAGTCGGCATCGCCGAAGTAGATGGCGGCGTCGAATTCGGTGTCGGCAAACAGGAAGGGTCGTGTGCGGTTTGTCAGGTTGACTGTGACTTCCGGGTGCTGGTGTTGAAAATCCTTGAGGCGTGGGATCAGCCATTGAGTTCCGAACGTGGGGACCACGGCCAACTCGATGGTGTTAGCGCCCTGCTGACCCATGACGGAAAGCGTGTCGCGCTCCACGGCATCCAATTGCGTGGCAATGCGTCGGCTGTAGGACAGCCCTGCTTCCGTCAGTTTTACCCCGCGCCGTGAGCGGCGAAACAGCTCGACACTCAAAAACTCTTCAAGGCTGGCGATCTGTCGACAGATGGCGCCTTGCGTGATCGAAAGTTCGTGCGCGGCCTTGGTAAAGCTCTCGTGGCGGGCCGCGGCTTCAAAACTGACAAGGGCGGTGGTACTGGGGATTTTCCTGCGCATATACCGTGTCCTCACATGTAAAGCGCATATGCGCGCTTTTCGTCGGTTTCGAAGTGAGAAATTAGCACAACCCTATGCGGAAACCTCGTTTGCCCTCCTCGCCTGTCGGGCCTAGGCTGGTTCCACGACTTCCGTTTCTTTCCGCGAGGACTTATTCATGGCTGGCAAGGCAAGCTTCAACTGGATCGATCCACTGCTGCTGGATCAACAGCTCACCGAAGAAGAGCGCATGGTGCGTGACAGTGCTGAGCAGTTCGCCCAGGACAAGCTGGCGCCGCGTGTGCTCGAAGCCTTCCGCCATGAAAAGACTGACCCTGCGATTTTCCGCGAGATGGGCGAGACCGGTTTGCTCGGTGCGATGATTCCCGAGCAGTACGGCGGCAGCGGCTTGAATTACGTCAGTTATGGGTTGATTGCCCGCGAAGTAGAGCGTGTCGACTCCGGCTATCGCTCGATGATGAGTGTGCAGTCGTCACTGGTCATGGTGCCGATCAATGAGTTTGGCACCGAGGCGCAGAAACAGAAGTACTTGCCGAAGTTGGCGTCTGGGGAATGGATCGGCTGTTTCGGCCTGACCGAGCCCAATCATGGGTCTGATCCAGGTGCGATGATTACCCGGGCTCGAAAAGTGGACGGCGGTTACAGCCTGACGGGCGCGAAGATGTGGATCACCAACAGCCCGATTGCGGATGTGTTTGTGGTGTGGGGCAAGGACGATGCTGGCGATATCCGTGGGTTTGTCTTGGAGAAAGGCTGGAAAGGCCTGAGCGCACCGGCGATTCACGGCAAGGTCGGGCTTCGCGCTTCCATCACCGGTGAAATCGTAATGGATAACGTATTTGTGCCGGAAGAGAACATCTTCCCGGACGTGCGCGGCTTGAAGGGGCCTTTTACCTGCCTTAACTCTGCGCGTTATGGCATCTCCTGGGGGGCGTTGGGTGCTGCCGAGTTCTGCTGGCATACCGCTCGCCAGTACACACTGGATCGCCAGCAGTTCGGCCGTCCATTGGCGGCGACCCAACTGATCCAGAAGAAACTGGCCGACATGCAGACCGAGATCACGCTGGCCTTGCAAGGCTGCCTGCGTCTGGGGCGTATGAAGGATGAAGGCACTGCGGCGGTTGAAATCACGTCGATCATGAAGCGCAACTCCTGCGGCAAATCCCTGGATATCGCGCGTATGGCGCGCGACATGCTCGGTGGTAACGGCATTTCCGATGAGTTCGGGGTAGCGCGTCACCTGGTCAACCTGGAGGTCGTGAATACCTATGAAGGTACTCATGATGTGCATGCCCTGATCCTCGGGCGCGCGCAAACCGGTCTTCAGGCGTTCTATTAATAGGAGCACGGCATGGGCGCGCTTTCGCATCTACGTGTACTGGATCTATCGCGAGTACTGGCGGGCCCCTGGTCCGGGCAGATCCTTGCGGACCTTGGGGCTGAGGTGATCAAGGTCGAGCGACCGGGCAGTGGCGACGATACGCGCGCCTGGGGGCCGCCCTTCCTCAAGGATGCCTACGGCGAGAACACTAGTGAGGCGGCTTACTACCTGTCGGCCAATCGCAACAAGCAATCGGTGACAATCGACTTCACGCGGCCGGAGGGGCAGGCGCTGGTGCGTGAGCTGGCGGCCAAGTCGGACATCCTCATTGAAAACTTCAAGGTGGGCGGGCTTGCGGCTTATGGGTTGGACTATGAGTCGCTGAAGGAGATCAACCCCGAGTTGATCTACTGCTCGATCACGGGCTTTGGTCAGACCGGGCCCTATGCGGCGCGGGCAGGCTATGACTTCATGATTCAGGGGTTAGGCGGACTTATGAGCCTGACGGGGCGCCCCGAGGGGGATGACGGTGCTGGCCCGGTCAAGGTAGGTGTGGCGCTGACTGACATTCTTACGGGGCTCTACTCGACGGTGGCGATTCTGGCGGCACTGGCTCATCGCGATCATGACGGTGGCGGGCAGCACATCGATATGGCGTTACTGGATGTGCAGGTGGCCTGCCTGGCCAACCAGGCGATGAATTACCTGACGACAGGGGCACCGCCGAAGCGGCTGGGTAATGCGCATCCGAATATCGTGCCTTATCAGGATTTTCCCACCGCTGACGGAGACTTCATCCTGACGGTGGGTAATGACGGGCAATTTCGTAAGTTTGCCGAAGTGGCTGGGCAGCCGCAGTGGGCGGATGATCCGCGTTTCGCTTCTAATAAGGTGCGGGTGGCGAATCGGGCGGAGCTGATTCCTTTGATTCGTCAGGCGACGGTGTTCAAGACGACGGCTGAGTGGGTGTCGCAGCTGGAACGGGTCGGTGTGCCTTGTGGGCCAATCAATGACCTTGCGCAGGTGTTTGCCGACCCTCAGGTCAAGGCGCGCGGGTTGGAGATGGCATTGCCTCATGCGCTGGCGGGGATGGTGCCTCAGGTTGCCAGTCCGATAAGGCTGTCCAAGACGCCGGTGGAGTATCGCAATGCGCCTCCGCTGCTGGGAGAGCATACGGCTCAGGTGCTTCAAGATGTATTGGGATTGGGTGTGGCGAATGTGGTTGCTCTGAAGGCGGCGGGTGTTATCTGAATCCTTTCTTCTATATAGAAGGTGCTGACGGCTCTTAATTGGTGGTTTTTTAATCAATTCTCGCTAATTGATAGAAAAGTAAAATCAAGGGTTGACGGCAGATTTCAGAGGCCTATAAT
>NZ_JACARN010000039.1:0-58646 GCF_013386605.1 Pseudomonas sp. IPO3749
CTGGCCGACGTCGGCCAGCGCGTGCTGAAACTGATCCTGGGTCTTCAGGACAGCGCCTGGGACTTGCCGGAGCGCGCGATCCTCATCGCCGAGCAACTCACGCCGTCGCAGACGGCCAGCCTGGATACCCGCAAGGTGCTGGGGTTTGTCACTGTCGGGGGCGGCGCGACCAGCCACGTGGCAATCCTCGCCCGCGCCCTGGGCCTGCCGGCTATTTGTGGTGTTCCGGCCGAGGTGTTGGCGTTGGCCAATGGCAAGCAGGTGCTGCTCGACGCCGACAAAGGCGAGCTGCACCTCGACCCGAACCTGGCCGAAATCGAGCAACTGGACGCTGCGCGTAAACAACAGGTGCTGCGCCATCAGCGCGATGTGGCGCAGGCGTCTTTACCTGCGACCACCCGCGATGGTCATCACGTCGAAGTCACTGCCAACGTGGCTTCGTTGCAGGAAGTCGAGCAGTCCCTGACCCTCGGGGGGGAAGGCGTCGGCCTGCTGAGATCGGAGTTCCTGTATCTGGATCGCAACCGTGCCCCAAGTCCCGACGAACAGGCAGCGACCTACACCTCGATCGCCCGTGCCCTGGGCACCGAACGCAACCTGGTGGTGCGCACCCTCGACGTCGGTGGCGACAAACCCTTGGCCTATGTGCCGATGGACGCCGAGACCAACCCCTTCCTCGGTCTGCGCGGCATTCGTTTGTGCCTGGAGCGTCCGGAACTGTTGCGCGAACAATTTCGCGCGATCCTTGCCAGCGCCGGTTTTGCGCGGCTGCATATCATGTTGCCGATGGTCAGCCTGCTCTCGGAGCTGCACCTGGCGCGCAAAATCCTTGAAGAGGAAGCGCTGGCGCTGGGGCTCACCGAGTTGCCAAAGCTGGGCATCATGATTGAAGTACCGTCCGCCGCGCTGATGGCGGATGTGTTCGCGCCCCATGTGGACTTCTTCTCCATCGGCACCAACGACCTGACCCAGTACACGCTGGCGATGGACCGCGACCACCCGCGCCTGGCCAGCCAGGCCGACAGTTTCCACCCGGCGGTGCTGCGCCTGATCGCCACCACGGTCAAGGCTGCCCACGCCCATGGCAAGTGGGTGGGTGTGTGCGGCGCGTTGGCGTCCGAAGCGTTGGCCGTGCCCGTGCTGATCGGGCTGGGTGTGGACGAGTTGTCGGTCAGCGTGCCGTTGATCCCCACCATCAAGGCCACCGTGCGCGAGCTGGACCTGGCCGACTGCCAGATCATCGCCCGCCAGGTCCTGGGCCTGGAAGAAGCCGCCCAGGTGCGTGAGGCCTTGCGCCAGTATCACGCGGCTACCGTTGAAACCTCACCTGTCGTGGAGCACTGAGTATGTTCGAGAAATTACAGCGGGCGTTCTGGAAAGCCCTGACGCCGGATTTGATTGCCGAGACGGTCGTTGCGCCAACGCAGAGCCTGTTGTCGGCCGAGGTGCTGAATGCGTTGGGTGGGGCGGATAACCTCAAGTCGCAGCAGCGTGTGGCGCTGACGCGGGTGAGGGTGCAGTTGCAGGATGCGGCGAAGGTGGATGCTGCGGCGTTGAAGGCGGTGGGTGTGCCGGGGGTGATGATGCTGACGGGCGGCGTGGTGCATCTGCTCACCGGCCTCTAAGCCCAATGGAGATTCAAATGTGGGAGCGGGCTTGCTCGCGAATACGGTGTATCAGAAACAGATGAGCTGACTGACCCACCGCTTTCGCGAGCAAGCCCGCTCCCACATAGGTTCGGTAGTACTCTTACAGTTTCGGGTTGTCTTCTGGCGGCTTGGTCTTATCCACACCCGGCACATGCAGATTGCCTTCGACCACCTGGTTGCCTTCCAGCTGCGGCTGGGTCACCCAGGTGAGAATGTCGTAGTAACGCCGGATGTTCGCCACGAAGTGCACCGGCTCACCGCCCCGGGCGTAACCGTAGCGGGTCTTGCTGTACCACTGCTTCTGCGACAGACGCGGCAGCATCTTCTTCACGTCCAGCCACTTGTTCGGGTTCAGGCCTTCACGCTTGGCCAAGGTGCGCGCATCTTCCAGGTGTCCGGTGCCGACGTTGTAGGCGGCCAGGGCAAACCAGGTGCGATCCGGCTCGGCAATGCTGTCGTCCAGCTCATCCTTGATCTTGGCCAGGTACTTGGCGCCGCCCATGATGCTTTGCTTGGGGTCCAGGCGGTTGGACACGCCCATCGCCTGGGCGGTGTTCTGGGTCAGCATCATCAGGCCGCGCACGCCGGTCTTGGAAGTGACGGCCGGTTGCCACAGTGATTCCTGATAGCCGATGGCAGCCAGCAGGCGCCAATCGACCTTTTCTTCCTTGGCATAGGCGCGGAAGTGTTTCTCGTACTTGGGCAAACGCTGCTGCAAGTGCTGGGCGAAGGTGTAGGCGCCTACATAACCCAGAACATCGACGTGCCCGTAGTAGCGGTCTTTCAGACGCTGCAACGTGCCGTTCTTCTCGACTTTATCCAGGTAACTGTTGATCTCGTTGAGCAGGCTGTTGTCTTCGCCAGCGGCCACGGCCCAGCTCTGGTTGCTGGCATTGCCGAGGTCGAACGCCACGCGCACGTTGGGGAAGTACACCTGGTTCATCGCCACTTCGTTGGAGTCCACCAGGGTCAGGTCGATTTGCCCTTCGTCCACCATGCGCAACAGGTCGACCACCTCAACGGCGTCGGATTCTTCGTATTCAATCGCAGGGTTCTGCTTTTTAAGCTCAGCCAGTTGCTCGGCGTGAGTGCTGCCCTTGAGCACCATGATCTTCTTGCCCACCAGATCGGCCGCGTTGGTCGGCCGCGACTGGCCGTTGCGGTAGATGATCTGCGGGGTGACTTCTAAATAAGGGTGGGAGAAACGCACTTGCGTCTGGCGCTGCTCGCTGCTGACCAGGCCGGCGGCTGCGAGAACCGGGCCATTGGGCTTGCCCAGTTGGCCGAACAGGTCGTCGAGATTGTCGGCGGTCTCGATCTCAAGCTTCACGCCCAAGTCATCGGCAAAGCGCTTGACCAGTTCGTATTCGAAACCGGTTTCGCCGTTGCGGTCCTGGAAATAGGTCGCCGGACTGTTCCGGGTGACCACCCGCAATACGCCATCCTCCTTGATTCGCTCGAGCGTGCTGGGTTTATCAACACAGGCGCTGAGCATCAGGAAGAGTCCGGTGGCGATGAGCCATTTGGCGCATCGCGGGCGCAAAGCAGTTGGGGAGAACATCTGCGCAGTATACGCAAACGGCCCACGGCGCCATATCTCGACAGCGCGGGTCTTGTCTGCTAGCGCCGGCAAAACTGTGCTGCAGCCCGCAGAAACGGGGCTTGGCGCGCGATTGTGACGGTTAAAATAACTGCGCCGAATGCCCGGCATGCCCCCTCGAAAGGGGTGTAATCCGGCCAACTGACGTCCGGCAGCAGCCACCGGTAGCGTTTCGGGTGCCGTTGGCGGCGGTTTACGCTAGAATGCACGGCCTCAAAGCACACCCCTTCCCGAGGCTGTCCCGAAGATGTTGATCCTGCGCGGCGCTCCTGCCCTTTCTGCCTTTCGCCACAGCAAACTCCTTGAGCAACTGAGCCAAAAGGTTCCAGCTGTTACAGGCCTGTACGCTGAATTTGCTCACTTCGCCGACGTTACCGGCGTGTTGACCGCCGACGAACAGCAAGTGCTGGCACGCCTTCTGAAGTACGGCCCAAGCGTTCCGGTTCAAGAGCCTAATGGCCGCTTGTTCCTGGTTCTGCCGCGGTTCGGCACCATCTCGCCCTGGTCGAGCAAGGCCAGCGATATTGCCCGCAACTGCGGCCTGGAAAAAATCCAGCGCCTGGAGCGTGGTATCGCGTTCTACGTCGCCGGCCAGTTCAGCGATGCCGAAGCCGAGCTTATCGCCAGCAGCCTGCACGACCGCATGACCCAGATCATCGTCAGCCAGCTGGAACAGGCTGCCGGCCTGTTCAGCCACGCCGAACCCAAGCCGCTCACCGCGATTGACGTGCTCGGCGGTGGCCGCGCCGCCCTCGAGAAGGCCAACACCGAACTGGGCCTGGCCCTGGCCGAAGACGAGATCGACTACCTGGTCAACGCCTTCAACGGCTTGAAGCGCAACCCGCACGACATCGAACTGATGATGTTTGCCCAGGCCAACTCCGAGCACTGCCGTCACAAGATCTTCAACGCCAGTTGGGACATCGACGGCGAAAGCCAGGAAAAAAGCCTGTTCGGCATGATCAAGAACACCTACGTGATGCACAGCGAAGGCGTTCTGTCGGCTTATAAGGACAACGCCTCGGTGATCGTCGGCTCCGTCGCCGGCCGTTTCTTCCCGGACCCTGAAACCCGCCAGTACGGCGCGGTGCAGGAGCCGGTGCACATCCTGATGAAGGTCGAGACCCACAACCACCCGACCGCGATTGCCCCGTTCCCTGGCGCAGCCACCGGTTCCGGCGGTGAAATCCGTGACGAAGGTGCGACCGGCCGTGGCGCCAAGCCCAAGGCGGGCCTGACCGGTTTCACCGTGTCCAACCTGCAGATCCCAGGCTTTGAACAGCCGTGGGAAGTGCCGTACGGCAAACCTGAGCGCATCGTCACCGCGCTGGACATCATGATCGAAGGCCCGCTGGGCGGCGCCGCGTTCAACAACGAATTCGGGCGTCCTGCGCTGACCGGCTACTTCCGTACCTTCGAACAGTCCATCACCACCCCGCGTGGCGATGAAGTGCGTGGTTACCACAAGCCGATCATGTTGGCCGGCGGTATGGGCAACATCCGTGAAGAACACGTCAAGAAAGGCGAGATCCTGGTCGGCTCCAAGCTGATCGTGCTCGGCGGCCCGGCGATGCTGATCGGCCTGGGCGGCGGCGCGGCTTCCTCCATGGCCACCGGCACCAGCTCGGCAGACCTGGACTTCGCTTCCGTACAGCGCGAAAACCCAGAGATGGAGCGTCGCTGCCAGGAAGTCATCGACCGTTGCTGGCAGTTGGGTGACAAGAACCCGATCAGCTTCATCCACGACGTCGGCGCCGGTGGTTTGTCCAACGCCTTCCCGGAACTGGTCAATGATGGCGACCGTGGTGGCCGTTTCGAACTGCGCAACATTCCAAACGACGAGCCGGGCATGGCCCCGCACGAAATCTGGAGCAACGAATCCCAGGAACGCTACGTACTGGCCGTTGGCGCAGAAGACTTCGCACGCTTCCAGGCCATCTGCGAACGCGAGCGTTGCCCGTTTGCAGTAGTTGGCGAAGCCACTGCCGAGCCACAGCTGACGGTTACCGACAGCCACTTCGGCAACAGCCCGGTGGACATGCCGCTTGAAGTGCTGCTGGGCAAAGCCCCGCGCATGCACCGTTCGGCCGTGCGTGAAGCCGAGCTGGGCGATGATTTCGACCCAAGCAAGCTGGAACTGGCCGACAGCATCGAACGCGTGCTGCATCACCCGGCCGTGGCGAGCAAAAGCTTCCTGATCACTATCGGCGACCGCACCATCACTGGCCTCGTGGCCCGTGACCAAATGGTCGGCCCGTGGCAGGTTCCAGTGGCTGACGTTGCCGTCACCGCCACCAGCTTCGACGTCTACACCGGCGAAGCGATGGCCATGGGCGAGCGCACGCCGCTGGCCCTGCTCGATGCTCCGGCGTCGGGCCGCATGGCCATTGGTGAAACCCTCACCAACATCGCCGCCTCGCGCATCGGTAAATTGTCCGACATCAAACTGTCGGCCAACTGGATGTCCGCTGCCGGTCACCCCGGTGAAGACGCGCGTCTGTATGACACTGTTAAAGCAGTCGGCATGGAGCTGTGCCCTGAGCTGGGCATCACCATTCCGGTGGGCAAGGACTCCATGTCCATGGCCACCCGTTGGAACGAAGACGGCGTCGACAAGACGGTCACCTCGCCGCTGTCGCTGATCGTCACCGGTTTCGCACCGGTCACCGACATCCGCCAGACCCTGACCCCGCAACTGCGCATGGACAAAGGCACCACCGATCTGATCCTGATCGACCTGGGCCGTGGCCAGAACCGCATGGGCGCGTCCATCCTGGCGCAAACCCATGGCAAGCTCGGCAGCCAGGCACCGGACGTCGATGACGCCGAAGACCTGAAAGCCTTCTTCGCCGTGATCCAGGGCCTCAACGCCGACGGCCACCTGCTGTCCTACCACGACCGTTCCGACGGTGGTTTGCTGACCAGCGTTGTCGAGATGGCCTTCGCCGGTCACTGCGGCCTGAACATCGTGCTCGACAGCGTTGCCGAGGATGCATCCGAAATCAACGGCATCCTGTTCAACGAAGAGTTGGGTGCGGTGATCCAGGTTCGCCAGGACGCTACCCCGGACGTACTCGCCCAATTCAGCGCTGCTGGCCTGGACGACTGCGTAGCCGTGATCGGCCAGCCGATCAACAACGGCGAGATCAACATCTCGTTCAACGGTGACACGGTGTTTGCCGGTCAGCGCCGCTTGCTGCAACGTCAGTGGGCCGAGACCAGCTACCAGATCCAACGCCTGCGTGACAACGCCGACTGCGCCGAGCAGGAATTCGACGTGATCCTGGAAGAAGACAATCCGGGCCTGAGCACCAAGCTCAGCTTCGACGTCAACCAGGACATCGCCGCGCCTTACATCAAGAAAGGCATCCGCCCACAGGTTGCCGTACTGCGTGAGCAGGGCGTCAACGGCCAGGTGGAAATGGCGGCCGCGTTCGACCGCGCCGGCTTCAATGCGATCGACGTGCACATGAGCGACATCCTCGCCGGTCGCGTTGACCTCAACGAGTTCAAAGGCCTGGTAGCCTGCGGCGGTTTCTCCTACGGCGACGTGCTGGGTGCCGGTGAAGGCTGGGCCAAGTCGGCCCTGTTCAACAGCCGTGCCCGCGATGCATTCCAAGGCTTCTTCGAACGCAACGACAGCTTCACCCTGGGTGTGTGCAACGGTTGCCAGATGATGTCCAACCTCAGCGAACTGATCCCGGGCAGCGAGTTCTGGCCGCACTTCGTGCGTAACCGTTCCGAGCAGTTCGAAGCCCGTGTCGCCATGGTGCAGGTGCAAGAGTCCAACTCGATCTTCCTGCAAGGCATGGCCGGTTCGCGCATGCCAATCGCCATCGCCCACGGTGAAGGCCATGCCGAGTTCGAAAGCGAAGAAGCCTTGCTGGAAGCCGACCTGTCCGGTTGCGTGGCCATGCGTTTCGTCGACAACCACGGCAAGGTCACCGAGAGCTACCCGGCCAACCCGAACGGCTCGCCGCGCGGGATCACCGGCCTCACCAGCCGCGACGGCCGCGTGACCATCATGATGCCGCACCCGGAGCGTGTATTCCGCGCCGTGCAGAACTCGTGGCGCCCGGAAGAGTGGAACGAAGACGGCGCCTGGATGCGCATGTTCCGCAACGCCCGCGTGTGGGTGAACTAAGACGGTGTACAAGCTCGCCTTCTTTGTGCCCGCAAGCCATGTGGAGACGGTGAAAGCCGCCGTCTTCGCAGCCGGCGGCGGGCGCATCGGCAACTACGACAGCTGCGCCTGGCAAGTGCTGGGCCAGGGCCAATTCCGCGCGTTGGACGGCAGCCAGCCGTTTCTCGGGCAGGTGGGCCAGGTTGAAGTGGTTGAAGAGTGGAAGGTGGAGCTGGTGGTGACGGATGAATTGATTGTGGCTGTTGTGGCTGCGCTCAAACTCAGTCACCCATATGAGACACCGGCGTATGAGGTGTGGCAGTTGGCGGATTTTTGATTCGTTGGCTGTGAAAACAAGAAACCCGCTGGGCCAGTTTGGTCAGCGGGTTTTTTGTTGGCTGTGAGGGCCCATTCGCGAGCAAGCCCGCTCCCACATTTTGAAGGTATTCACAGTTCAAAATGTGGGAGCGGGCTTGCTCGCGAAGAGGCCAAAACAGCCTCTACACCTCTAAACCCTGGCACCAACCTCACGGCCACTGACCAACCGCTCCAGAGCCTCACCCAACCCCGAAGCCTTGTCACCAATCAACAAGTGCCACACACCGCTATCCAGTTGGCTAACGCCTTGGCAACCCAGCGCAGTCAGGTCAGGTTCAGACAACCCCGAATCATCCCCCAACTCCACCCGTAACCGCGTCATCGCCACCGCTTCCAACTGGCGAACATTCCCTCGGCCGCCCAAGGCATTCAGCCATTTCTCGGCTTCCTGCACATTCACCGCCACCGGCTTATCCACAGGCGCAACTATCACCGGCGCACTGGCAACAAATGAAGGCATCGCCAAGCGAATCTCATCGGCAATGCTATCGGCCATCGGCCCGACCACGACCTGCAAACTGCCGCCATTCCCCGGTCGTACCACAGCCATGGCGCCCAGGGCTTTCAAGTCAGCATCCACCGCTTTGTTGCGGTCCACCATGTCCAGGCGCAGGCGCGTCGTGCACGCTCCCACACTCAACAGGTTCGAAGCACCGCCCAAGGCCTGGATGTAGGCCGTGGCGCGCTGGTTATCCGTCATCACCTCAGCCTGCACCACCTGGATATCTTCCCGCCCCGGCGTCTTCAGGTTGAAACGACGAATGCAATAGTTGAACACGCTGTAGTAGATCAGCGCATAGGCCAGCCCCACCGGGAACACCAGCCAGCCATTGGTGGACTTGCCCCAACCCAGCACCATGTCGATAAACCCACCGGAGAAGGTAAATCCGAGGTGGATATTCAGCATATTGGTGACCGCCATCGACAGGCCGGTCAGCACCGCATGGATCAGGTACAGGAACGGCGCCAGGAACATGAAGGCGAACTCAATCGGCTCGGTCACCCCGGTCAGAAACGAGGTCAGCGCCATCGACAGGAAAATCCCGCCCATCACTTTACGGCGCTCCGGCAACGCATTGCGGTACATCGCCAAACACGCAGCCGGCAGGCCAAACAGCATCACCGGGAACATGCCGGTCATGAACTGGCCGCCTTTAGGGTCGCCGGCAAAGTAGCGAGTCAGGTCGCCGGTGACTACCGCGCCGGTCACCGGGTCAGTGAAGGTGCCGAATACAAACCACGCCATATTGTTGAGGATGTGGTGCAGGCCGGTGACGATCAGCAAGCGGTTGAAGACGCCAAACACAAACGCACCCAGGCTGCCGCTTTCCATCAACAACACGCCGAAGCTGTTGATGCCGTGCTGGATCGGCGGCCAGATCAAACCGAAGATCACGCCCAATCCGACCGCACTGAACCCGGTGACAATCGGCACAAACCGTCGCCCACCAAAGAACGCCAGGTACTCCGGCAGCTTGATGTCCTTGAAGCGGTTATACAGCCCACCCGCCATCAGGCCGCTGGCAATACCGGCAAGCATGCCCATGTTGATGGACGTGTCCATCACCTTGAGCGTGGAGACCATCACCAGGTAACCAATCGCACCGGCCAAACCTGCCGTGCCGTTGTTGTCGCGGGCAAACCCCACGGCGATGCCGATGGCGAAGATCAGCGCCAGGTTGGCGAAGATCGCTTGCCCAGCGTCGTGCATCACCGCGATGTTCAAAAGATCAGTGTCACCCAGGCGCAGCAGGAGGCCGGCGATCGGCAGGATCGCGATCGGCAGCATCAGTGCACGGCCCAGGCGTTGCAGGCCTTCGATGAAATGTTGGTACATGGCGAGTCTCCTTTTTTCTTGTTGTTGTCAGCTCAGCGGCCAGTGGTGTTGACAGGCTTGGCGAACGGCCTTGGCGCTGCTCAGGTCGAGCAGGCCTTGGCTCAGTTGCCGGCATTGCGCCGCGTCCAGGTGGCGGACGCGGTCCTTGATTTCGCCGATCTGCGGCGGGCTCACCGACAGCTCGCTGACCCCCAGGCCGACCAGCACCGGTGTGGCCAGCGGGTCGGAGGCGAGGGCGCCGCATACGCCCACCCAACGGCCGTGTTTCGCAGCGCCTGCACAGGTCTGAGCGATCAGCCGCAGCAGCGCCGGATGCAGCGCATCAACGCGCGCGGCGAGGCCGGCGTGGTCGCGGTCCATGGCCAGGGTGTATTGGGACAGGTCATTGGTGCCGATGGACAGGAAGTCCGCGTGCTTGGCCAACTGCTCGGCCATCAGCGCGGCGGCGGGCACTTCGATCATCACGCCCAGTTCGGGACGCTGGGTCAGTTCCAGCTCCACGCACAACTCATCCAGGCGCTGGCGGATCTGCAGCAGCTCATCCACTTCACTGACCATCGGCAGCAGGATGCGGCAGCGCTCCAGTGGCGATACTTGCAGCAGCGCGCGCAGTTGCTGGTCGAGCACTTCCGGGCGCACCTGGGCCAGGCGAATGCCGCGCAGGCCCAGCACCGGATTCGCTTCGACTGGCAGCGGCAGGTAGTCGAGTTGCTTGTCGCCTCCCACGTCGATGGTGCGGATGATCACGGATTTATCGCCCATGGCATCCAGCACGGCTTGGTAGGCGTGGCGTTGCTCCTCTTCATCCGGTGCAGTGCGCCGGTCAACGAAGAGAAATTCGGTGCGCAGCAGGCCGACGCCATCGGCGCCATTTTCAAACGCCACCTGGGCTTCGGCACTGGACGCAACATTGGCCGCCACTTCGATGGTCACGCCATCAGTGGTGCGCGCCGGCTGTTGGGCCTGGGCCTGTTGCTGCTGGCGCCGCAGTTTCTGTGCGTCGCGAATCTGGTGCACTTCGGCGTGGCGTGCGTCGCTGGGCGCCAGTTCCAGGCGGCCGTTGGCGGCGTCCAGCACCACACGTTGGCCTTGCGGCACGTCGAGGACTTCGGCGCCCAACGCAACCACGCAGGGCAAGCCTTTGCCGCGCGCCAGGATCGCCACGTGGGAGGTGGCGCCGCCTTCGGCCATGCAAATGCCGACGGCCTGTTGCGCGCTCAGTTGCAGCAGGTCAGACGGGGTCAGTTCATGGGCGCTGACAATCGACCCGGCGGGCAATTCGAAATGCCAGGCTTCACCCAGCAGCGCGCGCAGTACCCGTTGTTGCAAATCCCGTAGATCGTTGGCGCGTTCGGCAAACAACGGCTTGCCCAGGGCCAGCAACACCGCGCATTGCGCCTGGATTGCATCGCGCCAGGCGTGAGTGGCTGCGCTGCCTTGTTCAATGGAACCGGTCGCGGCTTCCAGCAGGTTAGGGTCTTCCATCAGCGCGAGGTGGGCGGCGAAGATGTCTTCTTCTTCGACGTTCTTGCGCTGGCGCGCTTGATCCAGAGTGTTGCGGATTTCGCTGCGTACTTGCTCCAGGGCGGTGTCCAGGCGTTGCAGTTGTTCGTCGGCGGCGTGGTTGCCGGTGTCTGCCGGCAGCTCGATACCGGTCAGGCGGAACAACGGCCCGCAGACCAGGCCCGGTGCAGCACACACACCTTGCAACACGCCCGCTTCGGTGTTGGCTCGGCGTGGGGTGGCAACGACGGGCGCGTGGTGTTCTTCCTTGATGGCGGCGGACAACGCCGCGACCAAGGCCTGCAACGCGGCGTCCGCATCTTTGCCGCGACAGCTCACACGTACCTCATCCCCTTCGCCAATACCCAGGCCCATCAAGCCAATCAGGCTGTCACACGAAGCGGATTTTTCACCGAAATGCAGCCGCGCCTGGCTGCTGAATCCCTGGGCCGTCTTGCGGATCAACGCCGCCGGGCGCGCATGCAAACCGCCGCGATGGGTGATGCGCACCCTGGCGCTGACTTCGGCATCCGAGTTATCCACAGCGGTTTGAACCGCTGCCGTCGAACGCGCCACGACCTGCAACAACGGCTCACCCACCTTGACCGTTTGCCCGGCCACCGAACGCAATTCAAAGCGCTCGCCATTGGTCAGGATGATCAGGCTGACCAGGCTCTTGCACTGGCGCGCAATGCGGTCCAGGTCAAACTGCACCAACGCCTGGCCCTTGCTCACCCGTGCGCCTTCCTTCACCAGCAAGGCAAAGCCTTCGCCATTCAGTTCCACCGTATCGATGCCCACATGCATCAACACCTCGGCACCGTTCTCGGCGCGAATCGTCAGGGCGTGCCCGGTGCGTGCGACATGGATGATCACGCCGTCACAGGGTGCATGCAGGCAGTCATTCAACGGGTCGATGGCAATGCCGTCGCCCATGGCGTGGCTGGCGAACACTTCGTCGGGAACGTTGCCCAGGGTCAGCACGGGCCCGCTTAGCGGGGCGCTGAGGGTCAATTGATTATTGTTGTAGGACATGGGCACGGTACTCATCAGGAAAGCGCGACTCAGTGAGTGCGGGTAACTTTGCTCAGGTGACGCGGCTGGTCCGGGTCCATGCCCCGGGCCTCTGCCAAACCTGCCGCCATCACGTAGAAACTCTGGATCGCCAGGATCGGGTCCAGGGTCGGGTGTTCGGCGCGGCTCAGGGTCAGGTCGCGCTCGACGATATCGTCCGGCGCAGCCAGCAATACGCGGGCGCCGCGTTGGCGCATGTCGGCGGCCAGGCTCAGCAGGCCGGCTTGCTCGGCGCCGCGTGGGGCAAACACCAGCAGCGGGTAGTTGTCGCCAATCAGGGCCATCGGCCCGTGACGCACCTCGGCGCTGCTGAAGGCTTCGGCCTGGATCGCCGAGGTTTCCTTGAGCTTGAGCGCAGCTTCCTGGGCGATGGCAAAACCGGCGCCACGACCGATGACCATTAATTGCTGGCAGTCGCGCAGGGCGTCGATGGCAACCGTCCAATCTTGCTGGGCGGCGGCACGCAGGTCATCGGGCAGGGCGCGGCAGGCTTGCAGCAACTCGGTTTCCTGGTTCCAGTGGCCAATCAGCTGCGCGCTGGCGCTGAGGGTGGCGATAAAACTTTTAGTCGCGGCCACGCTGTGTTCCGGCCCGGCGCACAGCGGCACATGGAATTCGCAGGCGGCTTCCAAGGGCGAGTCTTCGGCGTTGACCAGCGAAATGCTCAGGGCCCCGCGCTTGCGCAACAAGCGCAGGCTGTTGACCAAATCTGGGCTCTGCCCCGACTGGGAGAAACCAAACGCCACCTGGCCGCTGACTTTCATCGGCGCTTGCAGCAGGGTCACCACTGACATCGGCAACGACGCCACGGGAATGCCGACATGCTGCATGGTCAGGTAGGCGAAATAGCTGGCGGCATGGTCCGAGCTGCCACGGGCGATGGTCATCGCCACTTGCGGCGGCTGGCGGCGCAGGCGGCCGGCGATTTCTTCCAGCGCCGGGTCCAGGCGTTGCAGTTGGGCGGCGACGGCGTCGCAGGAGGCCAGGGCCTCTTCAAGCATTTTTGAAGTCAATGGTTTCTCCTTCGACCATTACGTCGGTGAGTGTCAGGGAGCGGTCCAGGCGCACGCAGTCGGCAAAGCTACCGGGTTGCAGGCGGCCGCGTTCTTCCAGGCCCAGGTAGTCCGCAGGAAATTGCGACAGGCGTTGTGAGGCTTCGCTGATGGGCAGGCCGATCTTCACCAGGTTGCGCAGCGCCTGGTCCATGGTCAGCGTGCTGCCGGCCAGGGTGCCGTCGGCCAGGCGCACGCCACCCAGGCATTTGGTCACGGTGTGGCTGCCCAGCTTGTATTCACCGTCGGGCATGCCGGCGGCGGCGGTGGAATCGGTGACGCAATACAGGCACGGGATCGAGCGCAAGGCCACGCGCATGGCGCCGGGGTGCACGTGGAGCAGATCCGGGATCAATTCGGCGTATTTGGCGTGGGCCAACGCGGCGCCGACGATGCCCGGCTCGCGGTGATGCAACGGGCTCATCGCGTTATACAAATGGGTGAAGCTGGTGGCCCCGGCGGCAAGGGCGGCGACGCCTTCTTCGTAGCTGCCCAGGGTGTGGCCGATCTGCATGCGCACGCCGCGTTCGCTGAGGGCGCGGATCAGGGCATCGTGCCCGGCGATTTCCGGTGCGATGGTGATCACGCGGATCGGCGCCAGGCGCAGGTAGGCTTCCACTTCGGCCATCAACGCGGTGTGGGCGAAGTTGGGTTGGGCGCCGAGTTTTCCGGGATTGATGTAGGGCCCTTCCAAGTGCACGCCGAGCACACGGGCGCTGCCGGTAGGACGTTGCTCGCAGAAGGTGCCGAGCTGGCCGAGCACGCTTGAGATTTCCTCCACCGGAGCGGTCATGGTGGTGGCCAGCAACGAGGTGGTACCAAAGCGTACATGGGTGCGAGTGATCGTCTCGAAGGCATCGCGGCCTTCCATGATGTCCGCGCCGCCACCGCCGTGCACGTGCAGGTCGATAAAGCCCGGCAGCAGGTAGGGCAACTCGTTTTCAGCCGGGTCGCAGGGCGTGCCTTCGATGGCGACGACCTTGCCGTGCGCGTGCACCAGGCGGCCGCGAATCCAGCCGCTGGTCGTGAGGATGTTGTCTTCGGACATGGGCAGTTCTCTAAATTCGCAGTTCAGCGGAATAGTCGTGGCGACGCAGTTCTGCGACGAAGTCGTAGTAGTCGTTGCGGCAATAGGTGTCGGTGATTTCGATCGGCGTGTTGTCGGCGGTGTAGCCGACCCGGGTCATCAGCAGCATGGCGGTGCCAGGGGCGATGCCGACCAGCTTGGCGAACTCGTCCGACGCGTTGATCGCCTGGATATGCTGCAGGGCGCGCACCACCGGTTTGCCGATGCCTTCCAGGTATTCATATAACGAGTGGCCGATGGCTTGGGGCTGTGGCAGCACCGAGGCGGGCATGGTGGTCATTTCAATCGCCATCACCGTGTCATCCGCCTTACGCAAGCGCTTGAGGCGCGCCACTTTGTCGGCGGGCGACAGGCCCAGGCGGATCATCTCTTCGTGGGTCGGCTGGGTCAGCTCACGCTCCAGCCATTGGGAGCTGGGCACAAAACCCTTGAGCCGCAGCATCTCGCTGAACCCCGACAAGCGCGACAGCGGCTGTTCCAGGCGTGGCGAAATATAGGTGCCGGAGCCTTGGTTACGGCGGATCAGCCCTTGGGCAAACAACACTTCCAACGCTTTGCGTGCGGTGACGCGCGAAATGCTCAATTGCTCGCTGAGTACGCGTTCTGATGGCAGTGCCTGCTCGGACGTCCACTGCCCGGCATGGATCGCCGCTTCCAGTTTGCGCGCCAACTGCAGGTACAGCGGCGTGGATTGTTTGTCGTCGGGGCGCAGGGCCAGGATGGGATTCATCGTTCAGGTTTCCGATGCGGTTATTGGAGTGTTGTCGCCCGGTATGGGCCGGAAATTAATACCACTTAAATACCATGTCAATGCAGCCAAAACGGTGCAAGCATTGGTTTTAGGGCCCCGCAATGGGGCCTGGTATCAAGTGGTATTAGAGAGGTCTTTATTGCGCGCAGAACGGCGCAGCCCGCGGGGGTGAACTGGTATTCACTGGCGGGCGCGGGGCAGGGCAGGATTTTTTTTCGAATTATTTTACGAACGGTACGGGATTACGGACGAATCTCGATGAGGGTGCCGTCTTTGACCAGGTTCCACACTTCGCGCATGTCCACGTTGCGCATGCCGATGCAGCCGTCGGTCCAGTCCAGGGTGTGGAACCACTGTTCCGGGTAATCCTCGGTGTCGGGGGTGCCGTGGATCATGATCATGCTGCCGGGCTTCACGCCTTCGCGGCGAGCGCGGGCGGCGTCGCTGATGTTCGGGTAGGAGATGTGCATGGCCAGGTTGAAGCGGTCGCTGGTCTTGCGCCAGTCGATCCAGTACAGGCCCTCTGGCGTGCGGCGATCGCCCTCGATCAGCTTGTGGCCCTTGGGGTTCTTGCCCAGGGAAATGCGGTAGGTCTTGAACGGTTTGCCGTCGTTGATCAACTGCAACTGATGGGCAGACTTGAGCACCAGGACTTTTTCCACAGGCTTGCCGCCCAGGGTTTGCACCGTGGAGGCTGGCGACAGCGTGGTGAACGACAGGCAGAGCAGGGCAAGCACCCAACGCATCAAAGACGGTATCCCTAGTGTCATGGCGCGGGCTTGCCCATGGGTGGCACGGCCTCGCTGCGCACCGGGAACGACTGTTGCCTGCGGTCAGCGAAAAAGTATTCCAAAGTACGCCCGACCGTGCGGAACGCCAGCTCTGACCAAGGGATGTCGGCTTCGTCGAACAGCTGCACTTCCAGGCTTTCGGGGCCGGCGGCGAAGTCCAGGTCGAGCAGGTCGGCGCGGTAGAAAATATGCACCTGGTTGATGTGCGGCACGTCGATCAACGTATAGATATTCAAGTTGTGCACGCGGGCGCAGGCTTCTTCCAGGGTTTCGCGCATCGCGGCCTGTTCCACGGTCTCGCCGTTTTCCATGAAGCCTGCGGGCAGGGTCCAGTAGCCCAGGCGCGGCTCGATGGCGCGGCGGCACAGCAGCACTTTATCGCCCCATACTGGTACGGTGCCGGCGACGATATTGGGGTTCTGGTAGTGGATGGTCGAGCAGTGATCACACACAAAGCGCAGGCGGCCGTCGCCTTCGGGGATGCGCTGGGTAACCGGTTTACCGCACTGGCTGCAGAAATTCATGCTGGGGTTCCTGGAAAGTGCGTCTATCTTGGCGTGACGGGCAGGGCGCTGCAACAAGTTGTCGTTTAGCAACACGGCGCGGGTTTTGGGGTTGGGCACCCGCGAGCTTTGGTGCATGATGCAAGGTAGCCAACAGACCGAGATGACTCATGCTGGACGAGCTACTTCGCCGGGTAAGCAATCACACCCCCCACACGCTTGAAACCGACGGGCGTTTCCCCGAGGCCGCGGTGCTGGTGCCGATTACCCGCAGTGACGAACCTGAGCTGATCCTGACCCTGCGCGCCAGTGGCCTGTCGACCCATGGTGGCGAAGTGGCCTTTCCCGGTGGACGCCGCGACCCCGAAGACCCGGACCTGATCTTCACCGCGCTGCGCGAGGCTGAAGAAGAGATCGGCCTGCCACCTGGCCTGGTGGAAGTCATCGGCCCGCTGAGCCCATTGATTTCCCTGCATGGCATTCGGGTTACGCCGTATGTCGGCGTCATCCCGGATTACGTCGAATACCTGGCCAACGATGCCGAAATTGCCGCCGTCTTCAGCGTGCCTTTGGACTTCTTCCGACAGGACCCGCGCGAACATACCCACAGGATCGATTACCAGGGCCGAAGTTGGTATGTGCCGAGCTATCGATTCGGCGAATACAAGATCTGGGGGCTGACGGCGATCATGATCGTCGAGTTGATCAATCTGCTCTATGACGACGCCCAGATCAGCCTGCACCAGCCACCCAAGAGTTTCATCAATATCTAAGCCATCGCTTGAATGGCAACGCCGTGAGGAAACACCATGAAATACCGCCTGGGCGACGCCCGCGTCGAGACGCATCCACACAGCTGGGTGGCACCGAATGCCACGCTGGTGGGCAAGGTCAAGCTGGAGGAGGGCGCCAACGTCTGGTTCAACGCGGTGTTGCGTGGCGACAACGAACTGATCCTGATCGGCAAGAACAGCAACGTGCAGGACGGTAGCGTCATGCACACCGACATGGGCTACCCGCTGACCCTGGGCACCGGCGTGACCATTGGCCACAACGCCATGCTGCACGGTTGCACGGTGGATGATTACAGCCTGATCGGCATCAACGCGGTGATCCTCAATGGCGCCAAGATCGGCAAGCATTGCATCATCGGCGCCAATTCGCTGATCGGCGAAGGCAAGGAAATTCCCGATGGCTCGCTGGTGATGGGTTCACCGGGCAAGGTGGTGCGTGAATTGACCGATGCGCAGAAACGTATGCTTGAAGCCAGCGCCGCGCACTATGTGCACAACTCGCAGCGTTATGCGCGTGACCTGGTCGAGCAGGAAGAATGAACCCGACTGAACGCCCCGTCGCCTCGCCGTGCGTGAGCATTTGTGCGCTGGACGATGACGATATTTGCACCGGCTGCCAGCGGACCGTGGATGAGATTACGCGTTGGAGCCGCATGGACAACGGCGAGCGTAGGGTGGTGTTGGGGTTGTGCCATGAGCGGGCGGTGGCGGGTGGGTTGGTGTGGATGATGCCCGGAAAAAGCAGCGTCTGATTAGTTGATGGGCTGCTTTTTTGTGGCGAGGGAGCTTGCTCCCGCTGGGCTGCGCAGCGGCCCCCCATCAGGCCTCCCAATATCCAGATAAGTCCGCGCTGCCCTTTTTAGGGCCGCTGCGCAGCCCAACGGGAGCAAGCTCCCTCGCCACAAGGGTTGTCGTGCTTTACCCTGTGCGCATTCTTCTCAGGCTCCAAACCCCATGCTCTTCCTGATCGCCTACATCAGCAGCGTCGTGCTGATCAACTTCGCCTTCTCCACCGCCCCGCACCTGGACGTCATCTGGTCCGCCTGGGGCGGCCTGGTCTTTATCCTGCGCGACATGGTGCAAACCCGCTTTGGCCACGGTGCAATCATCGCCATGCTGGCTGCACTGGTGCTGTCGTACGTCACGTCCGACCCGGCCATTGCCCTGGCCAGCGCTACGGCGTTCGCGGTGTCCGAGTGCATCGACTGGCTGGTGTTCAGCATCACCAAGCGCCCGCTGCACGACCGCCTGTGGATAAGTTCGGCGCTGAGTATTCCTCTCGATACCTTCATCTTCTTCGGCTTGATCGGCGCGCTCACTCCAGCGGTAGCGGGCACCGCGCTGGTGTCGAAATTCGCCGGGGTCACGGTGGTGTGGCTGATCATGGCCTGGCGCATCCGCAAGCGCGCCGTCGCCAACTGAGGCCAATTGCTGCAGTTCATGTAAAATGCCGGCCTTTCTCCAAATGATCCGCTCCCCTGAGGACCTGAGATGACCCGAATCGGAACTCCATTGTCGCCAACCGCGACCCGCGTTTTGCTGTGTGGCTGCGGTGAGCTGGGCAAGGAAGTGGTAATCGAACTGCAACGCCTGGGCGTTGAAGTGATTGCCGTGGATCGCTACGCCAATGCGCCGGCCATGCAGGTGGCGCACCGTAGCCATGTGATTAACATGCTCGACGGCGCCGCGCTGCGTGCGGTGATCGAGGCCGAGAAACCGCACTTCATCGTGCCGGAAATCGAAGCCATCGCCACCGCGACCCTGGTCGAGCTGGAAGCCGAAGGCTTCACCGTGATCCCGACCGCGCGTGCCACCTCGCTGACCATGAACCGCGAAGGCATCCGCCGTCTGGCCGCTGAAGAGCTGGACCTGCCGACCTCGCCATACCACTTCGCCGATACCTTCGAAGACTACAGCAAGGCTGTGCAAGACCTGGGCTTCCCGTGCGTGGTCAAGCCGGTGATGAGTTCGTCGGGCAAGGGCCAGAGCCTGCTGCGCAGCGCTGATGACGTGCAGAAAGCCTGGGACTACGCCCAAGAAGGCGGCCGCGCCGGTAAAGGTCGCGTGATCATCGAAGGCTTTATCGATTTCGACTACGAAATCACCCTGTTGACCGTGCGCCACATCGGCGGCACTACGTTCTGTGCACCGGTTGGCCACCGTCAGGAGAAGGGCGACTACCAGGAATCCTGGCAGCCGCAGGCCATGAGCCCGATTGCCCTGGCCGAATCCGAGCGCGTCGCCAAAGCGGTGACCGAGGCCCTGGGCGGTCGTGGTCTGTTTGGTGTGGAGTTGTTCATCAAGGGTGATCAGGTGTGGTTCAGCGAAGTATCGCCGCGTCCGCATGACACTGGTTTGGTAACCCTGATTTCTCAGGACCTGTCGCAGTTTGCGCTGCACGCGCGCGCCATCCTGGGCTTGCCGATCCCGTTGATCCGTCAGTTCGGGCCTTCGGCTTCGGCGGTGATCTTGGTGGAAGGGCAGTCGACCCAGACCGCGTTCGCCAACCTCGGCGCTGCGCTGAGCGAGCCGGACACTGCGTTGCGTCTGTTTGGTAAGCCAGAGGTGAACGGTCAGCGTCGGATGGGTGTGGCGTTGGCGCGGGATGAGTCGATTGAAGCGGCTCGGGCTAAAGCGACCCGTGCTTCGAAGGCTGTTGTAGTAGAGCTGTAAGGCAGGCCCTGTAGGAGCGAGCTTGCTCGCGAAGGCATTTCAGGCGCATTGCGGCGTCGGATGTACCTTTTTCGCGAGCAAGCTCGCTCCTACAGGTGATTCGGTCTATCAGACGACCTTGTTCAAGTCATTATCCCGCGTCTCTTTCAGGCACAGCACAGCAATCAAGCTGAGCAACGCCGCTGCCGACACATACCCACCGACATAACTCAGCCCCCCCATCGCCACCAGCTTGGTCGCGAAGAACGGTGCGGCCGACGCGCCCACAATCCCGCCCAGGTTATACGCCGCCGAAGCACCGGTATAACGCACACGGGTCGGGAACAGTTCCGGCAACATGGCGCCCATCGGCGCGAAGGTCACGCCCATCAGGAACAGCTCCAGCGCCAGGAACAGCGCCACGGCCCAAGTAGAACCGTGGGTCAGCAGCGGCTCCATGGTGAAGCCCGACAGGATCGCCAGGATCGCGCCGACAATCAGCACCGGCTTGCGCCCGTAGCGGTCGCTGGCCAAGGCCGCCAATGGCGTCGCCAGTCCCATGAACAGCACCGCAAAGCACAGCAGGCCGAGGAAGGTCTCGCGGCTGTAACCCAAGGTTGAAACGCCGTAACTCAGGGAGAATGCGGTGGTGATGTAGAACAGCGCATAACACACCACCATCGACGCAGCGCCCAGCAATACCGGCAGCCAATGTTGGCTGAACAGTTCCACCAGCGGCACCTTGACCGGCGCTTCCTTGGCGACGGCGTTGGCGAACACTGGCGTCTCATGCAGCTTCAGCCGTGCATACAGGCCAACCATCACCAGCGCAGCGCTGAGGATGAACGGGATGCGCCAGCCCCAGCTGCGGAATTGTTCGTCGTTCAGGCTCATGGCCAGGATCAGGAACAGACCGTTGGCCGCCAGGAAGCCGATCGAAGGGCCCAGCTGCGGGAACATGCCGAACCAGGCACGTTTGCCCTTGGGTGCATTCTCGGTCGCCAGCAGCGCCGCGCCGCCCCATTCACCGCCCAAGCCCAGGCCCTGGCCGAAACGCAGCACACACAACAGGATCGGCGCCCAGGCCCCGATGCTGTCATAGCCGGGCAGTAAGCCAATCAGCGTGGTACACACGCCCATCAGCAGCAAGGACGCCACCAGTGTGGATTTACGCCCGATACGGTCGCCAAAGTGGCCGAACAGCGCCGAGCCCAGCGGGCGGGCGATAAAGGCGATACCGAAGGTCAGGAACGACGCCAGCATTTGTGCGGTGCCGGAGGTCTGCGGGAAGAACACCGGGCCGATCACCAGCGCAGCGGCCGTGGCGTAGATATAGAAGTCGTAGAACTCGATGGCGGTGCCGACGATGCTCGCCGTGGCGACCCGTGCAGTCGAGTTGGTCGGGGCGGCGGCGGGCGCGGCCTCGTTATACGTGGTGCTCATGGTGGTGTCCCTGATGGTCATTGCGCGTTTGGACGCGGATTATTATTGGTCGAACACCCATGGATCAGGGTTGTGCGCGGGAAGGCTCGGGATGGGAGCGAACACCGGTCAGACACGATAAAGCGGTGCCTGGACACGCTGGGTGCGGGTAGCACGCGGTCGGGCGCGGCTCTGGTAAGCCGCCCCGATTATAGGAAGGGGTTTGCGGATCCAACAAGGGGGTTAAACGGCGACCGGCATCCGGCTGGTGTGCCAGATCAGCACCTTGCTCACGCGGTTGTCCTCGGTCTCGAGGATTTCCAGGCGGTAGCGCCCGATTTTCAGGCACACCGCGCAATCCGGAATGGTCTCCAGTGCTTCGGTGACCAGGCCATTAAGGGTCTTGGGGCCGTCGCTGGGCAGGTGCCAGTTCAGGCTTTTGTTCAGCTCGCGGATAGAGGCGGCGCCATCGATGATGTAGCGGCCGTCCGGCTGGGGCTCGATGTGCGGGTTGTCGGCACTCTGTTCGCTTTCGAATTCGCCGACGATTTCTTCGAGGATATCTTCCAGGGTCACGATACCCAGCACTTCGCCGTATTCATCCACCACCATGCCCAGGCGCCGCTGCTGCTTGTGGAAGTTCAGCAGTTGCAGTTGCAGGGGCGTGCTTTCCGGGACGAAGTAGGGTTCGTGGCAGGCGGCGAGCAAGGCCTCTTTGGTCAGGCTGGCGTCGGGCAGCAGGTGTTGGATCTGCCGGGTATTGAGCACCGCCTGGACCTGGTTGATGTCACTGTGGAACACCGGCAGGCGCGTACGCTGGGAGGTGCGCAATTGCTCGATGATTGCTTCGATCGAGTCATCCAGGTTGATGCCGTCCACTTCGCTGCGCGGTACCAGGATGTCGTTGACGGTGATGTTGTCCAGGGCGTGGATTCCGGGCATGCCAGGGGTGCGGCTTTCGTCGGATTCGGCTTGCGGCTCGTCGTCATGGTCGGGCAGCGGTTCGTCGCTCTTTTTCACGATGCCGGACTTGCGTGCGAACGGGCGCAGCAGCAACAGGCTGATGCCATTGAGCAGCCAGGCCAGCGGGTAGAGGATTTTCAGCGGCACGCCCAGCAGCGTATTACCAAAGCCCAGCACGGCCTGAGGATGGCGGACGGCGAGGGCGCGGGGCAGGTAGTCGGCCAGTATCAACAGGATCGCGCAGGAAATCATCCAGCCAAGCCACGGCCCATTCTGCGCCCAGGCATAGATAGCCAGCAGCGTGCAGAGGATCACCACGGCGGCGCGACACAGGCTGTTGCACAAGATCAGGCTGTTACGCGGGAAGCTCAGGCGGGCGGCGGCCTTGTCGCCCTGGCGTGTGCCGGGGCGCAGGGCCAGCAGGTGTTGTTGCGCGGCTTCGATGGCGGTGAACAATGCGGCCCATAAGACCAGCAGGGCGATTACCGCGAGCATCGGCTCCAGGGGCAAGTTGTCCATGATGGCTGCCCGTCAGATATGCAGGATGTATTCGCGGACCAGCTTGCTGCCGAAATAGGCCAGCATCAGCAGGCAGAAACCGGCCAGGGTCCAGCGGATCGCCTTGTGCCCGCGCCAGCCGAGGCGGTTGCGGCCCCACAGCAACACGCTGAACACTACCCAGGCCAGGCACGCCAGCAGGGTCTTGTGCACCAGGTGTTGGGCGAACAGGTTTTCGACGAACAGCCAGCCGGAGATCAGCGACAGCGACAGCAGCGTCCAACCGGCCCACAGGAAGCCGAACAGCAGGCTTTCCATGGTTTGCAGCGGCGGGAAGTTCTTGATCAGCCCCGAGGGGTGCTTGTGCTTGAGCTGGTGGTCCTGCAGCAGCAGGAGCAGGGCCTGGAACACCGCGATGGTGAACATGCCGTAGGCCAGGATCGACAGCAGGATATGCGCGAGGATGCCCGGTTCTTCATCAATCACCTGCACCGTGCCGGTCGGGGCGAATTGCGCCATCAGCACCGTCAGCATGCCCAGCGGGAATAGCAGCACCAGCAGGTTCTCGACGGGAATCCGGTAGCAGGCCAGCAGGGTCAATGCGATAACGGCGGCCGCGATCAGGCTGGCGGCACTGAAAAAATCCAGGCCCAGGCCGACGGGGGTCATCAAATGGGTAAACAGGCTGGCAGCATGGGCCAGCAGGGCGAGCACACCAAAGCCGACGAGCAGGCGTTTGTCCGCCTTGGCGCCTTGGGCCAGACGAGTGCCCTGGTAGAGAGTCGCAGCGGCATACAAAAGGGCGGCGGCGAGGCTGGGTAGCAAACTGGGTGACAAAGGGAGCATAAATCCTATTAGGCAAGCCCGAAAGGCGCTGAGTTTGGCATACCCCCGCGTAACACGAAAGACTCTCAAGCCAGACAGCGGGTGTGCATGGCGGCAGTCTTCGCTATAATCCGCGACCTGCCCACGCCGCAGGCTCGCCGAGCGCTGTTTTTAATAGCGATTTACCACAGCCTGGGCCGCCATTACCTCGGTCTGAATAGGGCCAGAAAGGATCGCGCATGTTTGAAAACTTGACTGACCGTCTCTCGCAGACGCTGCGCCACGTAACCGGCAAGGCCAAGCTGACCGAGGACAATATTAAAGACACCCTGCGCGAAGTGCGCATGGCGTTGCTGGAAGCCGACGTCGCCTTGCCGGTGGTGAAGGACTTCGTCAACTCGGTCAAAGAGCGCGCGGTGGGCACCGAAGTGTCCCGCAGCCTGACGCCGGGCCAGGCGTTTGTGAAGATCGTCCAGGCTGAACTCGAAAGCCTGATGGGCGCGGCCAACGAAGATTTGAACCTCAGCGCCGTGCCACCGGCCGTGGTGCTGATGGCCGGTCTGCAGGGTGCGGGTAAGACCACCACCGCTGGCAAGCTGGCGCGCTTCCTTAAAGAGCGCAAGAAGAAGTCCGTGATGGTGGTGTCGGCTGACGTCTACCGTCCGGCCGCTATCAAGCAGCTGGAAATGCTCGCGGGCGAAGTGGGCGTGACCTTCTTCCCGTCCGACCTGAGCCAGAAGCCGGTCGACATCGCCAACGCGGCTATTAAAGAAGCCAAGCTGAAGTTCATCGACGTGGTCATCGTCGATACCGCCGGTCGCCTGCACATCGACGAAGAGATGATGGGCGAGATCAAGGCGCTGCATGCCGCGATCAACCCGGTCGAGACGCTGTTCGTGGTCGACGCCATGACCGGCCAGGATGCGGCCAACACCGCCAAGGCCTTCGGCGACGCGCTGCCGCTGACCGGTGTGATCCTCACCAAGGTCGACGGTGACGCCCGTGGCGGTGCCGCGCTGTCGGTACGTGCCATCACCGGCAAGCCGATCAAGTTCATCGGTATGGGCGAGAAGAGCGAAGCGCTCGAACCGTTCCACCCGGAGCGTATCGCCTCGCGCATCCTCGGCATGGGCGATGTGCTCAGCCTGATCGAACAGGCCGAAGCCACCCTCGACAAGGACAAGGCCGATAAACTGGCCAAGAAGCTGAAGAAGGGCAAGGGCTTCGATCTCGAAGACTTCCGCGACCAGCTGCAACAGATGAAGAACATGGGCGGCCTCGGCGGCCTGATGGACAAGCTGCCGAACATCGGCGGTGTGAACCTGGCGCAGATGGGCAATGCCCAGGGCGCGGCAGAGAAGCAGTTCAAGCAGATGGAAGCCATCATCAATTCCATGACCCCGGCCGAGCGCCGCGACCCTGAGCTGATCAGCGGTTCGCGCAAACGCCGGATCGCCATGGGTTCCGGCACCCAAGTGCAGGACATCGGTCGCTTGATCAAGCAGCACAAGCAGATGCAGAAGATGATGAAGAAATTCTCCGCCAAAGGCGGAATGGCCAAGATGATGCGCGGCATGGGCGGTATGTTGCCCGGCGGCGGCATGCCCAAAATGTAAAGAATTCGAGCAAAAGCCCGCTTTTGCTCCGACCCACAGGGACGTGGGATCTCCAGCAAACCCGCCGTTGGCGGGCGCTGACTCGCCGTTTTAACCGACGGCTCTATAGCAGATCTGAGTGGCACGCTGATAGGCGCCAGAAAAAGACATTTGCAAAAGTCCGGATATTCCTTAGAATATGCGGCCTTTCGGGCACCTATGCCCGCTGTGCATTTAGATTTGCAGCACCGACTACAGGAACGATGTTCACATGCTAACAATCCGTCTTGCCCTTGGCGGCTCCAAAAAGCGCCCGTTTTACCACTTGACCGTAACCGACAGCCGCAACCCGCGTGACGGTTCGCACAAGGAACAGGTTGGTTTCTTCAACCCTGTTGCTCGTGGTCAAGAAGTTCGTCTGTCCGTGAACCAAGAGCGCGTAGCCTACTGGCTGAGCGTGGGTGCACAGCCATCCGAGCGCGTTGCAAAACTGTTGAAGGACTCGGCTAAGGCCGCAGCCTGAGCAATATGAACGCGACGCCAGCTGTTGCTGATGATTTGATCGTTATCGGCAAGATTTACTCTGTTCATGGCGTTCGCGGCGAAGTGAAGGTGTATTCCTTTACTGATCCGACTGAAAACCTGTTGCAGTACAAGACCTGGACGCTCAAGCGCGAAGGTAGTGTGAAGCAGGTTGAGCTGGTCAGTGGACGCGGGAGCGATAAGTTCCTGGTCGCAAAGCTCAAGGGTCTTGATGACCGTGAAGAAGCTCGTCTTCTGGCCGGTTATGAGATCTGCGTGCCGCGAGACCTGTTCCCTGAATTGACCGACGGCGAGTACTACTGGTACCAGCTGGAAGGTCTGAAGGTTATTGATCAACTCGGGCAATTGTTCGGGAAAATCGATCATCTTCTGGAAACCGGCGCCAATGATGTAATGGTGGTCAAGCCTTGCGCTGGCAGCCTGGATGATCGCGAACGCCTGTTGCCCTATACGGCGCAATGCGTGTTGGCCGTCGACCTGGCAGCGGGCGAGATGAAGGTGGAATGGGACGCGGACTTCTAAGCGTGGCTAATTTGCGCATTGAAGTGATCAGTTTGTTTCCCGAGATGTTTTCCGCCATCAGCGAGTACGGCATCACCAGTCGGGCGGTGAAACAGGGGCTGTTGCAGCTCACCTGTTGGAACCCGCGAGACTACACGACGGATCGACATCACACTGTGGACGATCGCCCATTTGGCGGTGGTCCGGGCATGGTGATGAAGATCAAGCCCCTGGAAGACGCGTTGGTTCAGGCCAAGGCCGCCGCCGGGGAGAAGGCGAAGGTAATTTACCTGTCCCCTCAAGGCCGTCAGCTGAAACAGGCTGGGGTCCGCGAACTGGCGAATGAGGAAGCACTGATCCTGATTGCCGGTCGCTATGAAGGCATTGACGAGCGATTTATTGAAGCTCATGTCGATGAAGAGTGGTCGATTGGGGACTATGTCCTGTCTGGCGGCGAGCTGCCGGCGATGGTCCTGATAGATGCGGTTACACGACTGCTGCCTGGAGCTTTAGGGCATGCGGACTCCGCGGAGGAAGATTCCTTCACGGATGGTTTGCTGGATTGCCCGCACTACACCCGACCGGAGGTGTATGCGGATCAGCGTGTTCCCGACGTATTGCTAAGTGGCAATCACGCACACATCCGGCGTTGGCGTTTACAGCAGTCCCTTGGTCGGACCTATGAACGACGCGCCGATCTTCTGGAAAGCCGCTCGCTTTCTGGAGAAGAGAAGAAGCTGCTCGAGGAATACATCCTCGCGCGGGACGATAGTTAACAACGTATCGATGGTAGGTCCATTGACTTACCTTAGGAGCACAGCATGACTAACAAAATCATCCTTGCACTCGAAGCAGAGCAGATGACCAAAGAGATCCCTACCTTTGCCCCGGGCGACACCATTGTCGTTCAGGTGAAAGTGAAGGAAGGCGACCGTTCGCGTCTGCAAGCGTTTGAAGGCGTGGTAATTGCCAAGCGTAACCGTGGTGTGAACAGTGCTTTCACTGTTCGTAAAATCTCCAACGGTGTTGGCGTAGAGCGTACTTTCCAGACCTACAGCCCGCAAATCGACAGCATGGCCGTTAAACGTCGCGGTGACGTACGTAAAGCCAAGCTGTACTACCTGCGTGACCTGTCCGGTAAAGCAGCTCGCATCAAGGAAAAACTGGCTTAAGTCCAGCTTCCCGATGCAGAAAAAAGCAGCCTACGGGCTGCTTTTTTGTGCCTGAAATTTGTCCATTTGCCGGTATTTGTCCATGACCACCCGCCTCGAAGAAATCCAGCGCCGCACCGACCTGTCCGTGACCCACGTGACCAAGGCCGTGTTCCCGCCGACCACCAACCACCACAACACCTTGTTTGGCGGTACCGCCTTGGCCTGGATGGATGAAGTGTCGTTCATCACGGCCACCCGTTTCTGCCGCCTGCCGCTGGTGACAGTCTCCACCGACCGCATCGACTTCAACCACGCGATCCCGGCCGGCTCCATCGTTGAGCTGATCGGCCGCGTGATCAAGGTCGGCAACACTAGCCTCAAGGTTGAAGTGGAAGTGTTCGTCGAGAGCATGAGCGCCGATGGCCGCGAGAAGGCGATCCAGGGCGTGTTCAGCTTTGTCGCGATTGACGCCGACAAACGCCCTGTACCGGTATTGCCTGGGTTTGCCGACTGATCAGCCAGTTGTGTTGTTCTCGGGTTGGATCACGGCTAGCAAGGTCCAACCGGCTACGGGCTTCAAACTGCTGTCCGGGGTGACCACATGCACCCACCCGCTGATATCTCGTGCAAACAGCAGCGTGGCGCGTTCCCCATGAAGTGTTTGGTATTGCTCCCAGCCGAAGCCCTCTGTGAGATGCGTGCTATACAGCTCGGCGCCCTGGCCCAACAGGCTAGCGAGCTTGGTGTAGGTCAAGGGTTGACTGCCCAGCAACTGGCCACGGTGTTCATGGCTGGCCCGGTGTTTATCGGTGCGGCGGCTCTCCTGGCTGCTGCTCAGGGTGAACAGACGGTGGCCGAAGTCGTGACGAAAACGCATCGCGGCCAGGGTATTCAGTTCGCCGGACGGGGAGAGCGCCAGCAAATGCCCAAGCCCAACCAGGTCCAGGTGCGATTCGGCATGCTGGGAGGCCGGGTTGCCGAAATAGGTGGGAAGCCCTTCCATCCGACTGGCGCGGATATTTTCCCAGCTTGAGTCCGTCAGCAGCACGCGGCTGCCAAGTTGCTGCAAGGCCTTGCCGAGGATGCGGGCCGGGCCGTTCGCGCCGACGATCAGAAAGCCACTGGGGGCAGGCTCGGCGACTTTCAGCAGGCGGGCCAAGGGACGTGCGGTCGCACTTTGCAGTACCACGGTGCCGATGATCACCGCAAAGGTCAGTGGCACCAACAGCAGCGCACCGGCGTGCCCGGCTTCATCCAGACGAATGGCGAATATCGCCGACACCGCGGCCGCCACAATCCCGCGCGGGGCGATCCATGCCAGCAGCGCGCGCTCCCGCCAATTCAGTTTCGAGCCGACGGTCGACAGCGCGACATTTAAAGGGCGGGCGATGAATTGAATGATCAGCAACAGGATCAGTACGAACGGTCCCAGCGCAATCAAGGCATTCAAGTCCAGGCGTGCCGCCAGCAGGATAAACAGGCCGGAAATCAGCAACACGCTGAGGTTCTCCTTGAAATGCAGGATGTGCCGCACATCCACGCCCTTCATGTTGGCCATCCACATGCCCATCAGGGTCACCGCCAGCAAGCCGGATTCATGCATGACTTCGTTGGAGGCGATAAATACCCCCAGCACCCCGGCCAGCGTCGCCAGGTTATGCAGGTATTCCGGCAACCACTGCCGCCGCATGATCTGCCCCAATACCCAGCCGCCAGCTATCCCGAACAGGCTACCGCAGACGATCACCCCGCCGAAGGTCAGCAGGCTATGGCTCAAGCCATCGCCGGAAGCACGGCTGATGATGAAGCTGTACACCACGACCGCCAGCAGAGCGCCGATAGGGTCAATGACAATGCCTTCCCAGCGCAGGATGTTGGCGATGGAGGCCTTGGGGCGCACCACGCGCAACATGGGAACGATGACGGTCGGGCCTGTGACCAAGGTCAGCGTGCCGAACAGCAGTGCGAGCATCCAGTCGAAACCCAGCAGCCAGTGAGTCGCCAAGGTGATCACCGCCCAGGTCGACAGCGCGCCGAGCGTGACCAGGCGATGCACCACGCTGCCGATTTCCTTCCATTCCGACAGGTGCAGGGTCAGGCTGCCCTCAAACAGGATCAGCGCCACCGCCAGCGACACCAGTGGCATCAGCAGCGGGCCAAACATTTCCTGTGGGTCGAGCCAGCCCAGTATCGGTCCTGCCAGAATCCCGCTCAGTAACAGGAACAGAATGGCCGGCAGTTTCAGGCGCCAGGCCAGCCATTGGCAGCCGAGTGCGGCCACGCCAATGCCGCCAAAGGCCAGCAAAATCTGTTGTTCGTTCATTAAAGCTTCCTGTTCCTTGAAGTAGCGGGCTATGAAAGACTAGTGACCCTAATCACAGTTCACTAATTAATTGCCGCAAAGCCCCGTGCCGCGTCGCTTGAGTGCCCATGCCTGCCATTGACCACTTGCTTATCGACCGTTTTCTCGACGCCCTCTGGCTGGAAAAAGGCCTGTCGGACAATACGCGCCAGGCCTACCGCAGTGACCTGGCCCTGTTCAACGGTTGGCTCCAGGAGAAAAACCTCGAGCTGATCAATGCTGGGCGCGAGCTGATTCTCGACCACCTGGCCTGGCGCCTTGAGCAAAACTACAAGCCACGTTCCACGGCGAGATTTCTCTCCGGAGTGCGTGGCTTTTATCGCTATCTGTTGCGTGAAAAGTTGATAGCGGTGGATCCGACTCTACAAGTCGACATGCCGCAATTAGGTAGGCCTCTTCCTAAGTCTCTGTCAGAAACTGACGTGGAGGCCTTGCTGGCCGCCCCTGACCTCAGCGAAGCCATCGGCCAACGCGACCGCGCCATGCTGGAGGTTCTATACGCCTGTGGCCTGCGGGTGACCGAGTTGATCAGCCTGACCCTGGAGCAAGTCAACCTGCGCCAGGGCGTGCTGCGGGTGATGGGCAAGGGCAGCAAGGAAAGGCTGGTGCCCATGGGCGAGGAGGCGATTGTGTGGGTCGAGCGTTACATGCGTGATGCCCGCAGCGAGCTGCTTGGCGGACGGCCCAGCGACGTACTGTTTCCCAGCCTGCGCGGCGAGCAGATGACCCGGCAAACGTTTTGGCATCGCATCAAGCACCAGGCCAAGGTCGCCGGGATCGGCAAGACCCTGTCGCCGCACACCTTGCGCCATGCCTTTGCCACGCATTTGCTCAACCACGGGGCGGATTTGCGCGTGGTGCAGATGCTGCTCGGCCACAGCGACTTATCCACAACCCAGATCTACACCCATGTTGCCCGTGCACGTTTGCAGGATATGCACGCCAAGCACCACCCACGCGGCTGAAAACCGCCAATTTATCCCGCCACGGGCTGCCCTGCGGCCCAACTGTGGTAGGCTTTGCCGGTTAGCAAAGGCGACGGCACAAACCTGTGTTTTCAGTTCAGTATTCTTGCTCCCGTCCCTGCATCTGCCTTCAGGAGTTCCCATGCGCTTGACCCAGATTATTGCCGCCGCAGCCGTTGCGTTGGTTTCCACCTTTGCGTTTGCCGATGACGCTGCCGAGCAGACCATCCGCAAGAGCTTGGCCAACCTGCAACTCGATACCCCGATCGAAAGCATCAGCGCCAGCCCGATGGCCGGCCTGTATGAAGTCAAGCTCAAGGGCAGCCGCGTGCTGTACGCCAGTGCCGACGGCCAGTACATCGTCCAGGGCTACCTGTTCCAACTGAAGGACGGCAAGCCGGTCAACCTCACCGAGAAAGCCGAACGCCTGGGCGTGTCCAAGCTGATCAATGGCATTCCGGTAGCCGAAACCGTGGTTTACCCGGCCATTGGCGAGACCAAGACCCACATCACCGTGTTCACCGACACCACCTGCCCGTACTGCCACAAGCTGCACGCCGAAGTGCCGGCGCTGAACAAGCTGGGCGTGGAAGTCCGCTACGTGGCGTTCCCGCGCCAGGGCCTGGGTTCGCCGGGTGATGAGCAGCTGCAAGCGGTGTGGTGCTCGGCCGACAAGAAAGCGGCCATGGACAAGATGGTCGATGGCAAGGAAATCAAGGCGGCCAAATGTGCCAACCCGGTTTCCAAGCAGTTCGCCCTGGGTCAGTCCATCGGCGTGAACGGCACACCGGCCATCGTTTTGGCTGACGGCCAAGTGATTCCGGGCTACCAGCCGGCACCACAAGTTGCCAAACTGGCGCTCAGTGCCAAATAAATCAGTATCGTCGAAACGTCGACGATCAAGGCTCGCTGACATGTCGGCGGGTCGTTAATTGCAAGCCGCAGTCGTGCGGCTGTTTTCCACGGCCGACCTAGCGTCGGCCGTTTCATGGGGAGTTCTTCAGTGAAACCGGTCAAAGTAGGCATCTGTGGGTTAGGGACCGTCGGTGGCGGCACCTTTAACGTACTTCAGCGTAACGCTGAGGAAATTTCCCGCCGTGCAGGTCGCGGGATTGAAGTGGCGCAAATTGCCACGCGTTCGCCAAAGCCTCAGTTCGAAACGACCGGTATTGCGATTACCAACGATGTCTTCGCCGTTGCCACCAACCCTGAAATCGATATCGTCATCGAGCTGGTCGGCGGCTACACCGTGGCCCGTGAGCTGGTGCTCAAGGCCATCGAGAACGGCAAGCACGTGGTCACCGCCAACAAGGCGCTGATCGCCGTGCACGGCAACGAGATCTTCGCCAAGGCGCGCGAGAAGGGCGTGATCGTCGCGTTCGAAGCCGCCGTGGCCGGTGGTATCCCGGTGATCAAGGCGATCCGTGAAGGCCTGTCCGCCAACCGCATCAATTGGGTGGCCGGTATCATCAACGGCACCGGCAACTTTATCCTTACCGAAATGCGCGAGAAGGGCCGTACCTTCGAAGACGTGCTGGCCGAAGCCCAGGCCCTGGGTTACGCCGAAGCCGACCCGACCTTCGACGTGGAAGGCATCGATGCGGCGCACAAGCTGACCATCCTGGCCTCCATCGCCTTTGGTATCCCGCTGCAGTTCGACAAGGCCTACACCGAAGGCATCACCAAGCTGACCACTGCCGACGTGAACTACGCCGAAGCCTTGGGCTATCGCATCAAGCACCTGGGCGTGGCGCGTAGCACACCGGCCGGTATCGAGTTGCGTGTGCACCCGACGCTGATCCCGGCCGACCGCCTGATCGCCAACGTCAATGGCGTGATGAACGCGGTGATGGTCAACGGTGACGCGGCGGGTTCGACCCTGTTCTACGGCGCCGGCGCCGGTATGGAGCCGACCGCTTCGTCGGTGATCGCCGACCTGGTGGACGTGGTCCGCGCCATGACCAGCGACCCGGAAAACCGCGTGCCGCACCTGGCCTTCCAGCCAGACTCGCTGTCGGCGCACCCGATCCTGCCGATCGAAGCCTGCGAAAGCGCCTACTACCTGCGCATCCAGGCCCAGGACCATCCAGGCGTGTTGGCCCAGGTTGCGAGCATCCTGTCGGAGCGTGGTATCAACATCGAATCGATCATGCAGAAGGAAGTCGAGGAGCAAAACGGCCAGGTGCCGATGATCCTGCTGACTCACCGCGTGCTCGAACAGCATATCAATGATGCCATCGCCGCCCTGGAAGCCCTGCAAGGCGTGGTCGGCCCGGTGGTGCGGATCCGCGTCGAACACCTGAACTAATGGTTTTGCTGCAAGGGCCCCGCAGGTTCGGCGGCCCTTGTTCAAGAATGCTCTAGAGGAGCCAGTCATGCGTTATATCAGCACCCGCGGCCAGGCACCGGCCCTGAATTTCGAAGACGTTTTGCTGGCAGGCCTTGCCACTGACGGCGGCCTGTACGTGCCGGAAAACCTGCCACGCTTCACTCAGGAAGAAATCGCTTCCTGGGCCGGCCTGCCGTACCACGAGCTGGCGTTCCGCGTGATGCGCCCGTTCGTCACCGGCAGCATTCCGGATGCGGATTTCAAGAAGATCCTGGAAGAGACCTATGGCGTGTTTTCCCACAACGCCATCGCACCGCTGCGCCAACTGAACGGTAACGAATGGGTACTGGAACTGTTCCACGGCCCAACCCTGGCGTTCAAGGATTTCGCCCTGCAACTGCTGGGTCGCCTGCTCGACTACGTGCTGCAGAAGCGTGGCGAGCGCGTGGTGATCATCGGCGCCACCTCCGGTGATACCGGTTCGGCCGCCATCGAAGGGTGCAAGCACTGCGAAAACGTCGACATCTTCATCCTGCACCCGCACCAGCGCGTGTCGGAAGTGCAGCGTCGCCAGATGACCACCATCTTTGGTGAGAACATCCACAACATCGCCATCGAAGGCAACTTCGATGACTGCCAGGAAATGGTCAAGAACAGCTTTGCTGACCAGAGCTTCCTGAAGGGCACGCGCCTCGTAGCGGTGAACTCGATCAACTGGGCGCGGATCATGGCCCAGATCGTCTACTACTTCCACGCGTCCCTGCAGTTGGGCGGCCCGGCGCGTTCGGTATCGTTCTCGGTGCCGACCGGCAACTTCGGCGACATCTTCGCCGGTTACCTGGCGCGCAACATGGGCCTGCCGATCAACCAGTTGATCGTCGCCACCAACCGCAACGACATCCTGCACCGCTTCATGAGCGGCAACCAGTACGTCAAGGAAACCCTGCACGCCACGCTGTCGCCGTCCATGGACATCATGGTCTCGTCGAACTTCGAGCGCCTGCTGTTCGACATGCACGGTCGCAATGGCGCAGCCATTGCCGGCTTGATGGACACCTTCAAAAGCGGTGGCGGTTTCAGCGTTGACGAAGAGCGCTGGACCGAAACCCGCAAGCTGTTCGACTCCCTGGCTGTGGACGATGCTCAGACCTGCGAAACCATCGCAGAAGTCTACGCCCAGACCGGTGAGCTGCTGGACCCGCACACCGCTATCGGTGTGAAGGCCGCCCGCGAATGCCGTCGCAGCCTGGACATCCCGATGGTGATCCTGGGCACCGCCCACCCGGTCAAATTCCCGGAAGCGGTAGAGAGGGCGGGTGTTGGCAAGGCGCTGGAATTGCCGGTGCACCTGACTGATTTGTTTGAGCGTGAAGAGCGTTGCACCGTATTGGCCAATGACTTGAAGGCTGTGCAGGCGTTTGTCAGCCAGCATGGCAACCGTGGTAAGCCGTTGTAAGGCGCACCGCGCAGACAAAAACGCCGCTTTCCCTTCCTTGGGTCAGCGGCGTTTTTTGTTTCTGGCAGGCCGGGTCAAGCGTTACGAGAATAGTTTCTGAGCGACGACGATTACGGTGCCGACTGCGGCATAGAATCCCGTCGCGATACCCACTGGGTACCAGAAAGTCTCACAGGTTATCTTCAGGGACTCTTTATTGAGTTTGTTCTGCTCTGCATTCATACGTGCTATTTCAGCAAAAATACGTGATACCTCGGCGTGCATTCTGTCTGTCGATGTCTGCTGTTCATTTTGTTCCGCCATCTTGATCATCCTTCGTAGTAACGGCCTTTTGACATGCGCTTTTGCCTGCACCGCAGCACCACCAGCGCCTACCGAGTATAGGATTCATCTCTGGCCCCAGCCCTCGGCCAACCCCAAAACAGCCGCCCATTGCGTAAGCAGTTATGTGCCGCCGTTTTTTCCCTGTCATGTTGCAAGCGCATGCTGGAATCCGTCACCCCTGACGGCCCCATAAAGACGATAAAGCGAACTTTCCTACGTCACAAACAGTCACTTAGGATAGATGCAGCTCCCGTTGAAACGATTGTTCCCGAACTATTGAGTGGTGATCGAGATGGAAAGTATCAGCCTATTGCTCGAAGAAGCACTGAGCCCTTATCAGGTTACGCTGACCACCTCTGGTGTGCAGGACGAGTGCCTGGTAACCGTGAAGAATCCTGCTGGCGCCATCGTGGTCGAACGTGAAGTCGACCGCGCCCAATTGATGGACAAGCGCGTGCTGGTGGATGTTGTGGACTGTCTGCTACGCGACATTAAAATCGCTGAAGGGCGCCTGGAGCCCTCGGTCATCGCGGCCTTGCGCAACGCAGCCCAGACCCGCAGCGCCACTGCCGCATGAAGAATTGTTTAACTGTGGAAACTTCCTACAACGTGGCCGGTCAGATTTCGTAACAGCAAGAGCAAACATTGTGCTCCGGTGTTTGTGCCTTGTTGTACTGGTCTTTGTAGGCCACGTTTAACCCCGAAGTGTCTCCCCACGCTTCGGGGTTTCTTTTTGCCTGCGATTTGTCACGGCTCCGGCGAGTCCTGGAAAAAGCTTGGGTTATCGCGCAGATACTGTTCGCGCATGACCGGGTCCAGCCATGAGGCGTAGGACTGCTGTATCTGCTCTTGCGGGATCTCGTGCAGTACCTGGTTGATCCGCTCCATGGCCTGGCGTCCCTGAGGCGTGTCCGAACAGCCGATGTGCGTGTGTTGGTAAGGTGCCGAGCCTTGGATGGGGTAAAAGATCAGGTCGTCCGAGGCGATGCCCTGTTGCATCGCGTGATAACGGATTTCCGGCCAATAACCCAACACCGCCTCAAGCCTGCCCAGGCGCTGCATCTGCAACAGGCTACCCAAGGCGTCGTTACCGTAATGCAGTGCGAGCTTGTGCGCATCGGCGTGCTTGAGCCGTTCATCGATGACAGGCCCGTAGCTGCGCTCTGCGATGGCACCCACCCGGGCTTTGTGGGCATCGAGGAACGCCTGCAGGTCAAACTGGCCTTGGGCGATGTAGGGCACCATGGCTTCTTGCTGGTTGCGCCGCACGGTGACGCCATTGCTGGCGACCACAAATGCCTGGCTGGAAAACACGATGTACCTGGCTCGTTCGGCTGTCCATAACAATGAGGGGTCACAGGTGAACGTAGGCTCACGCAGCATTTGCATGCCCCGCGCGCGATTGACGTGCAGCACCTGGTGCCGATATTCCGGCAGGCGTTCGATGAGTATCGGCAGCAACTGATCCAGTGCGCCCTGGCCTTTACTTGGGCCTTCGAAAATGGTCAGTGGCGGCAAGTCGCGCAATAACCAGATCAGCGTTTCTTCGGCGCTGGCGGTGGTCGGGGCCCAGGCGAGCATGATGCTGAGGCAAAGCTGGGCAAGCCTGCGGACCATCAGATCGCGCCTGCCTCACGTAAACGCGCAATCGCGGCTGCGTCGTAACCCAGCCCACCCAGCACCACACTGTTATGCTCACCCAACTGCGGCCCGACCCACTCGCAGCTGCCCGGTGTGTCCGACAGCTTGGGCACGATGCCGGGCATCTTGAAGTCCTTGCCACCAGGCAACTTGGCCTTGAGGAACATCTCCCTGGCCAGAAATTGCGGGTCGCCGAGCATGTCCTCGGCGCTGTAGATGCGGCTGGCGGGTACTTCGGCCTTATTCAGGATCTCTATCACCTGATCCAGCGGTAGCGAATTCACCCAGCGATCAATTACCCCGTACAGCTCATCACGGCGGCTGTCGCGCCCGTCATTGCTGGCAAGTTCAGGGTCGTTGGCCAAATCCTCACGGCCAATAGCGGACATGAAGCGCTTGAAAATCGCATCGCCGTTGGCGCCAATCTGCACATGCTTGCCATCGGCGCTGGTGTGGATCGAGGAGGGCGTGATACCGGGCATGATGTTGCCGGTGCGTTCGCGAATAAAGCCAAACACGTCGAACTCCGGGATCATGCTTTCCATCATGGCGAAGATGGCTTCGTACAGCGCCACATCCACCACCTGGCCCAGGCCGCCGTTGACTTCGCGATGACGCAGCGCCATCAACGCACCAATCACCGCCCACAACGCGGCGATCGAGTCACCGATGGAAATACCGGTGCGGACCGGCGGGCGGTCTTCAAAGCCGGTGATGTAGCGCAAGCCGCCCATGGATTCGCCCACGGCGCCAAAGCCGGGTTGGTCTTTCATCGGCCCGGTCTGGCCAAAGCCGGAGAGGCGCACCATCACCAGCTTGGGGTTGAGGGCGTGCAGGGTTTCCCAGCTCAGGCCGAGTTTCTCCAGCACGCCGGGGCGGAAATTCTCGATCAGGATGTCGGCGTCGCCCAGCAACTGTTTGAGAATGGCCAGGCCGTCCGGGTGCTTGAGGTTCAGCGTCAGCGACTGCTTGTTGCGCGCCTGCACGAACCACCACAGCGACGTGCCCTCGTACAGCTTGCGCCATTTGCGCAGGGGGTCGCCGCCGTCGGGCGATTCGACCTTGATCACCTCAGCGCCGAATTCCGCGCAGATACGTGAGGCAAACGGGCCGGCGATCAGGGTGCCGAGTTCGATGACTTTCAGTCCGGCAAGCGGTTTGGCGTTGAACGGCATGAGGATCCTTGTCTGCGCAAGAGCGGTAATGTGATGCCTTTTAACATAGGCGGGCTGGCCAGGGATAAGGATGATGCAGCGCACGATTCGTTGAATGACCCCGCCATCGGTTAGACTGGCCGCCTTTCCCTGTCTCTAGAAGCCCGTTCATGGCCCAGCCGTCCACGACCTACAAATTCGAACTCAACCTCACCGACCTTGATCGCTCGGTGTACGAGAGTGTCAAACAGACCATCGCCCGCCATCCGTCGGAAACGGAAGAGCGCATGACTGTGCGCCTGCTGGCCTACGCCCTCTGGTACAACGAGCAGCTGTCGTTCGGGCGCGGACTGTCAGATGTAGACGAGCCAGCCCTGTGGGAAAAAAGCCTGGATGATCGGGTCCTGCACTGGATCGAAGTCGGCCAGCCCGACGCCGACCGCCTCACCTGGTGCTCGCGTCGCACCGAGCGTACCAGCCTGCTGGCCTACGGCAGCTTGCGCGTGTGGGAAGGCAAGGTCGTGCCGGTAGCGAATAACCTGAAAAACGTACACATCGCCGCCGTGCCTCAGGAAGTCCTCGAGACCCTGGCCAAGGACATGCCCCGCGTCATCAAGTGGGACGTGATGATCAGCGAAGGCACGATGTTCGTCACCGACGACCGTGGCCAGCATGAAGTGCAGTTGCAGTGGTTGGTCGGCGAACGCGGTTGATTGGATCGCTGCCGGTCACCTGTTTTATTTCCGTATCAGAAGAGAAGCTCCTGTCACCCCATGCGTATCGATCCTCGCCCGTTACCCGCCGTCCTGCCGTTTCTCGGTGAACTGCCACCGCTGTTGACCCGTCTCTACGCCGCGCGCGGGGTGCAGTCCGAGGCCGAGCTGGATAAAAGCCTGGCGCGGTTGATTCCCTACCAGCAGCTCAAGGGGATCGACGCGGCGGTGGACTTGCTGGTGACCGCGCTGGAGCAGCGCCAGCGCATCCTTATCGTGGGTGACTTTGACGCCGATGGCGCCACGGCCAGCACCGTGGGCACCCTGGGCTTGCGTTTGCTCGGTGCGGCCCATGTCGACTATCTGGTGCCCAACCGTTTCGAGTACGGCTATGGCCTGACCCCGGAAATCGTTGCAGTCGCCCTGCAGCGTGAGCCGCAATTGCTGATCACTGTGGACAACGGCATTTCCAGCGTCGAAGGCGTGGCGGCGGCGAAAGCGGCGGGGTTGCAGGTGCTGGTGACGGACCACCACTTGCCTGGCGATGAGCTGCCGGCGGCGGATGCCATCGTCAACCCGAACCAGCCTGGCTGCGAATTCCCGAGCAAGGCACTGGCCGGTGTCGGCGTGATCTTTTATGTGCTGATGGCCCTGCGCGCGCGCCTGCGCAGCTTGGGCTGGTACGAGAATAAGCCTCAGCCCAACATCGGTGAATTGCTCGACCTGGTTGCCCTGGGCAGCGTCGCCGACGTGGTGCCCCTGGACGCCAACAACCGCATCCTGGTGCATCAGGGCCTGGAGCGTATCCGCGCCGGTCGTGCGCGGCCAGGGATCAAGGCGATCCTGGAAGTGGCCAAGCGCGATGCCGCGCGTATCACCTCCACCGACCTGGGATTTATCCTCGGTCCACGCCTGAACGCTGCCGGTCGCCTGGATGACATGAGCCTGGGCATCGAATGCCTGCTCACCACCGACGTTGTCGCCGCGCGGGAAATGGCTGCGCAACTGGACGGCATGAACCAGGACCGCAAATCCATCGAGCAAGGCATGCAGCGCGAGGCCCTGGCCCAGCTCAAGGACTTGCCGGTGGAGTCGATGCCCTACGGCTTGTGCCTGTTCGACCCGGAATGGCACCAAGGCGTGATCGGGATTCTCGCGTCGCGTATGAAAGAGCGTTACTTCCGCCCGACCATCGCCTTCGCCGACGCCGGTGATGGCTTGCTCAAGGGCTCGGGGCGTTCTGTGCAGGGGTTTCATATCCGTGATGCGCTGGCAGTGGTTGCGAGCCAGCATCCCAACCTGATCGCCAAGTACGGCGGCCACGCCATGGCGGCAGGGCTGACGTTGCCCGAAGAAAATTTCCCGCTGTTTGCCGAAGCTTTCGATGCCGAAGTGCGTCGCCAATTGCGTGAAGAAGACCTGACCGGTCGGCTGCTGTCGGACGGCACCCTGGCGGTGGAAGAGTTTCACCTGGAATTGGCCCGCGCGCTGCGGCATGCCGGGCCGTGGGGGCAGCACTTCCCCGAGCCGGTCTTTCACGGTGTATTCCAGTTGGTGGAGCAGCGCGTGGTGGGTGAGCGTCACCTGAAGGTGGTGCTCAAGACTGAATGCGGGTCAGTGAAGCTCGATGGCATTGCGTTTGGGGTGGACCGTGAGGTCTGGCCGAACCCGACCGTGCGTTGGGTGGAATTGGCGTACAAGCTGGATGTGAACGAGTTTCGTGGGAATGAGACTGTGCAGCTTATGATTGCCCACATCGAACCGCGCTAAATCTCAGCGGTTTTTTTGTGGTGAGCGGGCTTGCCACGCTGGGTGGCGAAGCCGCCCCAATAAAAACGCCGCATTCTGTCAGGCAGAATGCGGCGTTTGGTTTTAGGGCTGCTGCGCAGCCCAGCGCGGGGCAAGCCCGCTCACTACATTGGGGGAGGCTATTCGGCTTTGGCCTGGTGTTTGACGATGATATCCACCAAGCGCTTCGCCAGCGCCGGGTAGTTCTCATCGAAGTGATGCCCGCCTGGCAACTTCAGCGCTTCACCCACGGCCGTCTTATCCGTGCAGCCGCTCTCGTCGACCTCTTCCGCACCGTAGATGCACACCACTTTCTCAGGTGGCAGCTTGGCCATTTCTGGCCCAGTGGCGGCTTCCTTACCGGCGTTTCCGAGCCAGCCTTCCACTTCAATCTCGAAGCTGCCCGTGCGCGCAAACGCCAGCAGGATGATCGCGTCCACACGCTGCTGCTCGTTTTCCGGCATACGGTTGTAGATGGCTGGCAACACATCGGCGCCAAACGAATAACCGGTCAATACGAAGCGCTTGGTGCCCCATTTCTGACGGTAGTGCTGCATCAGTTCGGTAAGGTCCTTGGCGCTTTGTTCCGGGGTCTTGTGCTGCCAGTAGTAGCGCAGGGTATCAATACCCACCACCGGGTAGCCGATCTTGGCCATCTCGCCAGCCACGTCGCGGTCCAGGTCGCGCCAGCCGCCATCACCGGAGAGGAACAGGGTGACGGTATCTTTCGCTTGGCCGGCCGGGACTTCAACCACTGGAATCGCCAGGCCGCCGTTGTCCGACCCTACCAGTTGCTTGCGCAACTCGTTGTTCAGCACTTGCGGGTAGTGAATGTCGTAGTCGCTGATGCTGGTGGTAGCACGCGGTGTGTCGCGTACGAAACTGGCAGCATCATCCTCAGGGTTGTCGTTCCAGGCCACCAGCCAATTGCCGTGGGCTGAGGTTTTTGGCAAAGGGTCGTTGCAGCCTGGCTGGGTCATGGCGAAACCGACGGAGATGGCGTTGGCCTTGTCGTCGTTCTGTGCGGCCAACCAGCGCCATGCCAGGCTTGCACCAGGGCCGATACCGCTGACCAGCGTCGCGGGGCCCTTGAGCTGACCCAGGGCGCTTTGCAGCGCTTGTTCCTGCAGCTTGCAGTCGTCCTTGGGCAGGATTACCTGGACGATCTGCGCCTGGCCGCCTTGGCTCAACGCAATCAGTTGGCTGTCGGTCAGCACATCGGCGGCCATCACGGCCACGGCCACGCGGGCTTTCGGCGTGCCGTACGGAGTGACGCGGGTCATCACCGAGCCATCGGCCTGGGGCAATTGCTCCAGGGTCGGCTGCGGGGCAGGGCGGTTCCAGTACCAATAGCCGCCACCCAGGACCAGGGCGAGCAGCACTACAAAGGCCAATACATACCGCCAGGAGCGTCGAATCATCAGCGTTTCACCAATCCAGTCAAGCCGCCCGCGATCAGGGCGGCGGTATCGGCCAGTGCCACCAGCGGATCAAGTCCTGCGGGCACGGCCATGTAACGGGGTTCCCAGTCAGGCTGGAACTTGTCTTTGAAGCGGCGCAAACCTTGGAAGTTATACAGTTGCTCGCCACGACGGAACACCATCGAACCCAAACGTTGGGTCAGCGGGGCGCCGCGTCGCGGTTGCAGGCCCGACAACGGCACCATGCCGAGGCTGAAGCGGGCGTAGCCGTGACTCTTATAGTGTTGAATCAGGCCGACCATCATGAACTCCATGGTCAGCTTGGGCGCATCCGGGTGGGCGCGCATCAGGTCGAGGCTGGCCAGGTCGTGGTTGTAGGTCTCGAGCAGGTTAGCGAAGGCCACCGGGCTCCCTTCGAAGCGAATGATCGCAATGCGAAAGTGCTTGAGGTAGTCGTCGCTGAAGCGTCCCAGGGAAAAGCCTTTTTCCCGCACATTCTTGCCGGTCAGCCAGGCATCGGAGATCACCTTGAGCTCGTCCATCGGCGCGGTGCCCGGTTCGCAGATCTCTAGGGACAGGCCGTCCCGCGAGCCACGGTTCCAGGTGTAACGCAGGTCCTTCATCTCTTTGCCCTTGGCTTCCAGGTCAAAGCGTTTCAGGTCGACACGGGCTTCTTCGCCCAGCTTGATGGCGGTGAGGCCGATGTCCATGTAGTACGGCAGGTTCTCGGCGCGGACCTGGTAGAACACCGGGCGCGCATGGTGAATGTCGCACAGGTCACGGAACTGCCAGATCATCTCGGCCCGTGGTTGGGTCGGGCCGATCGGGTCGTACAAGGCTACCAGGCTGCGCCCGCGGCGGGCGTACATGAGGAATGCTTCATCATTGGGGTGAAACAGCAGCGCCTTGTCACCGGTAAGCGCCAGGCCACCGTCGGGCTGGGACGAGGCCATCAGGATCTTGCTGGCGCGCTCCAGTTCGTCGGGGGTGGGCAGGTGGATTACCGGGCGCGCGGTACGTAGCAGCCAGGTCAGCGACACGATCACCAGTACCACAGCGGCGCCCAGCAGCGAGCGCAGGCCGCGTGGGGCATTGGCGTCCAGGGTGAACTGCCACCACAGTTGGTGGCTGTAAGGCACGTCTTGATAGGCGAACAGCAGCAGCCAGATCGAAGCGCCCAGCACGCAGACACTGGCCACCAGGTACAGCGGCGAGAAGGGCAGTTCGGTCAGGCGGCTGGCGCGATAAAACGAGCGTCGGAAGATCGCCAGCAGGATCGCGGTCATGGTCATCAGGCTGGCTTCTTCCCAGTCGAAACCCTTGAGCAGCGAGAGCAGGGCGCCGACCAACAGCAGCACCATGGTCAGCATCCAGGCGGCCGACAAGCGTCGGCGCAAACCCTGGGCCAGCAACAGGCACAACACACCGATCAGGCTGGCGCCAAAGTGCGAGGCGTCAATCAGGCGGTGGGGAATCAGGAAGCCGATGTTTTCCAGGCGTGAGTCGATTTCGGGCGTGGCGCCAGAGAACAGCAGGACCACGCCGGACAAAAAAACCAGCACGGCCAGCACTGGCGCGGCCAGCCCCGAGGCAACCCGCAGGCTTTGCTGGGTCTGGAACAGTCGCTGCGCTTCGTTGACCAGCAGGAACACACAGGCGATCAACAGCGGCAGCACCACATAGATCATGCGGTACAGCAGCAGGGCGGCGGCCAATGGCGCGGCACCCAGTTTGTCGGCGAAGGCCGCCAGCAGGATCGCCTCGAATACGCCCACGCCGCCCGGCACATGGCTGAGCACGCCGGCGGCCAGGGCCAGCAGGTACACCAGCAGGAAAGGACCGAACGGTGGCGCTTCCGGCAGCAGCATATAAAGAACGGTGGCGGCAGCGGCCACGTCCAGCGCGGTAATGATCAGTTGCAGGAAGGTCAGGCGGCGACCCGGCAGGCGCAGGGTGCGACGTCCGGCTTTTACCAGCAGGTTATCCGGGTAGGGTTGTTCCGGCAGGCGGCGGCGATAAATACCGATGCACAGCACGGCCGACAACAGCAGCACTGCGCCAGCAATACCGCCCAGCACAGCCTGTGGCAAATGCAGGTAGGTCGATGCGGCGGGCAGGTTGCTCAATGTCGCCAATGCAGCCAGCGGCGGCAGCGCAGTGCCGAGCGCCAGGCTGGCGAACACTGTCATATGGGCGACTTCCGAAGCCCCGATGCCATGGCGTGCATATAAACGGTAGCGTACCGATCCGCCGGAAAGCATCGACAGGCCAATCGCATTACCAATGGCGAAGGCGGTAAAACCACCCAGGGCCAGGGTTTTGGCGGGCAGGTTCACGCCCGCGTAGCGCGCACCGGAAAATTCGTAGCCCAATAGAATGACGAACCCGGCGACCGCCGCCGCAAACGCGCCGAGCAAAGCGGGCTTGGGCACTTCCAGGATCGAATCGTGGAGGGCGTAAAGGTCCAGTTCCAGTAGCAAGTGGCGGCAGGCGATCAGGGCGATGGCGAACAACAATAGAGTGACGGCCAGCCCGATGGGTTGCCGGTACTTGCTCACCAGATCCAGCCAGCGCAAACGGGTGGGTGTGATCGGTTGTTCTGCTGTGACAGTGTCTTGTGGTTCAGACGAGTTGGCGCGCATCAATCACCTCGTGGATTGTGCGCGACAGGATGGAGGTATCCAGCCAAGTTACCAATCCCTATGGACAAAATAATTACAAATATTAACGCGTATCACCGGGTGCGGCGACTGCGGCCATTGGTCGTAGAGGGTAGCGCTTGAGCATTGAGCATAGCTTGCAATGAGATGGACTCTACAAACCGCGTGCGGTTTCATGAAAGATGCCATGCCATTGTTTCAGAAGAACTTTTTCACCGGATACAAAAAAGGCCACTCTTTCGAGTAGCCTTTTTTGATGTTTGGTTGCGGGAGCCGGATTTGAACCGACGACCTTCGGGTTATGAGCCCGACGAGCTACCAGACTGCTCCATCCCGCGTCTGTGGGCGGCATTCTACAGCCCAGCGGCGAGGTGTCAACTGTTAATAGATATATCCGTCAAATAACTGCTCAGGCAACCTAAGTTTCAGATTGGAAAAGGTTTTTGTAGCGAGCGGGCTTGCTGTGGTGAGCGGGCTTGCCCCGCGCCAGGCTGCGAAGCAGCCTGCATAATTGACACGCACAAAAAAGGCCACTCTTTCGAGTAGCCTTTTTTGATGTTTGGTTGCGGGAGCCGGATTTGAACCGACGACCTTCGGGTTATGAGCCCGACGAGCTACCAGACTGCTCCATCCCGCGTCTGTGTGTCGGCATTCTACAGAGGAACGCCGGTGTGTCAACCCGTGAATCGAAGAAAAGCGCTTGTGGTTCAATCGGTTAGCTCTCCAAGGAGGCCTCCCGATACCCCGCCAGCCCAGTCTGGCTGAGGGTTTCAGCTCTATCAGCAGGGCAAATTCGATTGAGAAAATAAATTCATCTGGGATTTTTCCTACCGCTCAAGCGGAAGAATCAAACTACTGGTGCTATATACAGGTGTGAATGCGATACTGGCCACCCGTAGGTACACACCCCGTTTATATGACGCAGCGCAAAATCATCCACGTCGACTGTGATTGCTTCTACGCCGCCATCGAGATGCGCGATGACCCGAGCCTGGCGCAAAAACCGCTGGCCGTAGGTGGCTCGGCGGATCGCCGGGGGGTGATTGCCACCTGCAACTACGAGGCGCGGGCCTATGGCGTGCGCTCGGCCATGTCGTCACGCCACGCCTTGAAGCTGTGCCCGGACCTGACCATCGTCAAGCCGCGCATGGATGCCTATAAGGAAGCGTCGAAGGAAATCCAGACGATCTTTCGCGACTACACCGACCTGATCGAACCCTTGTCGCTGGATGAAGCCTATCTGGACGTGTCCGACAGCCCGCATTTCGGCGGCAGTGCCACGCGCATTGCCCAGGATATTCGCCGGCGTGTCTCCAACCAGTTGCATATCACCGTGTCCGCCGGTGTAGCGCCGAACAAGTTCCTGGCCAAGATCGCCAGCGATTGGAAGAAGCCCAACGGGCTCTTTGTGATTACGCCGGATCAGATCGAAGACTTCGTCTCGCAATTGCGCGTGAGTAAGTTGCACGGCGTAGGCAAAGTCACAGCGGACAAGCTGGCGCGCCTGGGGATCGAAGACTGCCTGCAGTTGCGCGAATGGAACAAGCTGGCGCTGGTACGCGAATTCGGTAGTTTTGGCGAGCGGCTGTGGAGCCTGGCCCGTGGGATCGATGACCGCGTGGTGCAGAACGACAGTCGCCGCCAGTCGATCAGTGTGGAAAATACCTACGACGTGGATTTACCGGACCTTTCAAGCTGCCTGGCTAAACTTCCCGAACTGATGGAAACCCTGGCCGGACGCATGGCGCGCATCGACAGCAGTTATCGCGCGGGCAAGCCGTTCGTTAAGGTGAAGTTTCATGACTTTACCCAGACCACCTTGGAGCAGGCGGGGGCAGGGCGGGATCTGGAGAGTTATCAACAACTGCTGACGCAGGCGTTCAATCGCGGCGGGAAGCCGGTGCGGTTGCTGGGGATTGGGGTGCGGTTGCTGGACCTAAGCAGCGGTAATGAACAACTCGAATTCTCTTGGTAGAAATCGGGAGCACAAATGTGGGAGCGGGCTTGCTCGCGAATGCGTTGGTTCAGCCTACTCATGCGGTGACTGACACTCCGTATTCGCGAGCAAGCCCGCTCCCACATTTAGATCTTCAACAGGCTTTAGATCTCAGCGAGCGCCAGGATCTGCGACGAGTCGCCCCGCATCCTTGGTCAGTGCTTGCAGGAATTCCTGCTGCAACTCGGGATCATTGCGGGTCAGTTCGATCAGGCTTTGTTCCAGCTCACTGGCTTCTTCTTCCAGGCCCAGTTCAGACAAGCGCTTGACGCGGTGCACCCACTGGCTGACTTCGTCGTCTTCCAGATCGTCGTAGATCAGGCCGTGGGCTTCCAGCAACTTGTTGCGCAAGGTGCTGCTCACCGCCAGTGTGGAGTCCGAATGCACGTCATCCTGACCATCTTCCACGCTGATCTTCAAGGTCGTGACGCGGTTCAGGTCCTGCTCGGCAAATGGGCTGTCCAACAGGTTCAGGCGCAGTACGCCGTTACGGTCGGTGGTCAGCTCATGGACTTGCTTGCCGGCGGTGACTTGCACCGGGCGTTCGCTCCAGGGCAGGCTCGAATACTCCACGCGCTTGTCGCGCTGGACTTCATCAATGCCCGCCAGGTTCTGTTGCGCACGGCCGTGGGACTGCACGTTCATGAACGGGTTTAGGCCGTCCACGCCGTAGATCAGCCAGTCACGCGTCACACTGGTCGGCAGGTTGCCAAGGGCGAATACGTTCACCACATTGGCGCCCGCGCCGGCCACCAGGGCTACGGCACCCAAAGGCATCTCATAGAGTTTGCGCCAGGGCTGGTAGGGCGTGTAGCGGTCGTAACGACGGGTGACTTCGAACTCGGTGACCTCAAAGGTCTTTTGCTCGTGAATACGGACCCGGCGTTGCGGCAGTTCCAGCACTTTGGGTTCGCCTACATCGATCTGCAGGCTGTGGTCGAGCAACTTACGCTCGACCCGCTCCTCGTGCTCACTGCGTTGCGACATCTGGTTGGCGCAGCCGCTGACCAGCAGGGCGCCGCACAAGGCGGCGCCCCCCAGGGCTCTGGTGTTTCGCTTGAACATGACTTCTCTTGATCTGGTTTTCAGCGACGAATACGCGCCTGAAGGAAAGACAGCACGTCAGCCACCGGCAACGGTTGGGCTTCGGCTTCGGTCCGGCTCTTGTATTCCAGATTGCCATCGGCCAGGCCGCGGTCACTGACCACGATCCGGTGCGGGATGCCAATCAGTTCCATGTCGGCGAACTTGATGCCCGGGCTGGTTTTCTTGTCCCGGTCATCCAGCAACACTTCAAAACCGGCGGCCGTCAGATCGGCATACAGTTTGTCGGTGGCTTCGCGTACTTGCTCGGTCTCATAACGCAGTGGCACCAGGGCGATCTGGAACGGCGCCAGGGTGTCGCTCCAGATGATGCCGTTCGCATCGTTGTTCTGCTCGATGGCAGCGGCGACCACGCGGGAGACGCCAATGCCGTAGCAACCCATTTCCAGGATCACCGGCTTGCCGTTCTCGCCCAGCACTTTGCAGTTCATCGCCTGGCTGTACTTGTTGCCCAGCTGGAAGATGTGCCCGACTTCGATGCCGCGCTTGATTTCCAGGGTGCCCTTGCCATCCGGGCTTGGGTCACCGGCCACGACGTTACGCAGGTCGGCCACGGTCGGAACCGGCAGGTCACGCTCCCAGTTCACACCGAAGTAGTGCTTGTCGTCGATGTTCGCGCCGATGCCGAAGTCGCTCATCAGCTCGACCGAACGGTCGATGATGATTGGCAGCGGCAGGTTCAGCGGGCCGAGGGAGCCGGCGCCGGCGCCAATGGCGTCACGCAGTTCGGCGTCGGTAGCCATGACCAGCGGGCTGGCCACGCCAGGTTGCTGGGCGGCCTTGATTTCGTTGAGTTCGTGGTCGCCACGGATCACCAGCGCAATCAGCTTGCCTTCTTCTTCGGCGCGCACGATCAGGGTCTTGATGGTCTTTTCAATCGGCAGATTGAATTTTTCCACCAGGGCCGCGATGGTCTTGGTCTCTGGGGTGTCCACCAGGCGCAGCTCTTCGGCCGGTGCTGGGCGGGAGGTTTCCCGTGGCACGGCTTCGGCTTTCTCGATGTTCGCCGCGTAGTCCGAACCGTTGCTGAACACGATATCGTCTTCGCCGGACTCGGCCAGCACGTGGAATTCGTGGGAGCCGGCACCGCCGATGGAGCCGTTGTCCGCTTCAACCGGGCGGAATTTCAGGCCCAGGCGCGTGAACACGTTGCAGTAGGCGGTGTGCATGCGGTCGTAAGTGACCTGCAGCGAGGCCTGGTCGGCGTGGAACGAATACGCATCTTTCATGATGAATTCACGGCCGCGCATCAAACCGAAGCGCGGGCGGATTTCGTCACGGAATTTGGTCTGGATCTGATACAGGTTCAGCGGCAGCTGCTTATAGCTGCTCAGCTCGTTGCGCATCAGGTCGGTGATCACTTCTTCGTGGGTCGGGCCTGCGCAGAAGTCGCGGCCATGACGGTCCTTGAAGCGCAGCAACTCAGGGCCGTACTCTTCCCAGCGCCCGGATTCCTGCCACAGTTCAGCCGGTTGGGTGCTCGGCATCAACACTTCCAGAGAGCCGGCAGCGTTCATTTCTTCACGAACGATGGCTTCGACCTTGCGCATCACCTTCAAGCCCATGGGCAGCCAGGTGTACAGGCCGGAGGCCAGTTTGCGGATCATGCCGGCGCGCAGCATCAGCTGATGGCTGATCACGACCGCGTCGGAAGGCGTTTCTTTCTGTGTGGCGAGCAAATATTGACTGGTACGCATGGTGGGCCGTTGTCGGTTGCTTGGACTTGAAATGACTCTGGATTGTACGGGCGCCGGCTGCTGGAGTACAGGCATCAGAATGCAGAGGGGTCTGTGGGAGCGGGCTTGCTCGCGAATGCGTAGGATCAGTCAACATCTCCAGCGACTGACACACCGCATTCGCGAGCAAGCCCGCTCTCACAGGTCAGTCTTCTGCCTGGGGATTCAACTTCGCCCGCCGATTCTCCTGATACCAATGCAGCGCAATCAGCGCCAGCGTCGGCACACCCAGCATGCAGGTGATCAGGAAGAAGTTGTGATAGCCGAACTTCTCCACCATCACCCCCGAATACCCACCGATCAGGCGCGGCAACAGCAGCATGATCGAGCTGAGCAACGCATATTGGGTGGCGGAGAACTTCAGGTTGGTCAGGCTCGAAAGGTAGGCCACGAAAGCGGAGGTCGCCAGCCCTGAACTGAAGTTATCCAGGGAAATGGTGAAGATCAGCATCTGCAGGTCCGGGCCCATGTCAGCGAGCATCACGAACAGCAGGTTGGTGCCGGCCGAGGCCACGCCGCCGATGAACAGGATCGGCAGGATGCCGAAACGCACGATCAGCAGGCCGCCCATGCCGGCGCCGACCAGCGTCATGATCAGGCCGAAGATCTTGCTGACCCCGGCGATCTGGTCCTTGGTAAAGCCCTGGTCGATGTAGAACACGTTGGCCATCACGCCCATTACAGTGTCGGACATGCGGTAGGTGGCGATCAGCCCCAGCAGCAACAACGCCTGCCAGCGGTAGCGCAGGATGAAGTCGTTGACCGGCGTCAGCACCGGCGCCAGGCCACGCCGACCCATGGCCGAGAGGCACAGGGAGGTCAGGGTGATATAGAGGATGGCGCGCAGGAACGCACGGTCTTCCATGAGCAAGTCCCACAGGCTCATGCCGTGGAACAGCACGCTTTCGAAATCGGTGTTGAACAGCTGGGTAAACATCGCCGGCACTGACACCAGCAACACGATCAGTACGAACACCGATGCCAGCTGATGCACGAAGCTGTAACGCCCGGCCTGCAGTTGGGTGCGCAGTGGTACATTGGGTTCGCGCATGAACAGGGTGGTCAGCAGCGCCGGGATCATCAATAAGCCGAACAGCACGTAGGTGCCGGTCCAGGCCGAGTGTTTATAGTTGAAGCCGGTAGAGCCGAAGCCTTCTGCAAAAAACAGCGCACCCGCCGTGGCGAGCAGGGCGGCGATGCGATACCCGGACATGTAGCTGGCGGCCAACGCAGCCTGGCGGCTGTCGTCGGCGATTTCCAGGCGGTAGGCGTCGACCGCGATGTCTTGGGTCGCGGAGGCGAAGGCGACGATGACAGCGATAGCGATCAGCCAGGACAAGTGTTTCTGCGGGTCGCAAAAACCCATGCCGATCAATCCGAGGATCACCAGCGACTGGGCCAGCACCAGCCAGGAGCGACGGCGCCCCAGTTTGCCGAGCAACGGCAAGCGCCACTGGTCGAGCAGCGGCGACCACACCCATTTAAAGGCATACGCCAAACCGATCAGGCTCGCATAGCCGATGGTCTCGCGCGCCACACCGGCTTCACGCAACCACACTGAAAGCGTCGAGAACACCAACATGTAAGGCAGGCCGGCGGCAAAGCCGAGCAACAACAGGACCAACGTCGAGGGGCTGGCATAGGCAGCGAGCGCGGCGCGCCAGGTTTTACGGGGCATGGGCTGGAGTCTGCCTCAGATTTGCGGAAACAAAGCGCGCACTCTAACCGCTGTGCTCTACCGGGCGCCAGCCATGGCGCTGAATATCAACGCGATTGTTCAGGATATTGACACCTTCATCGCGCAAACGCGCCCGCTGTTCGTCACCCGAAGCTCTGCCCACCGGCAGACTTATCCGACCACCGGCACCCAGCACGCGGTGCCAGGGCAACTTGGTGTCTTCGGGAAGCTGGCTCAGGGTACGGCCGACCCAGCGCGCCGCACGACCGAGACCTGCCAGGTGGGCCAGCTCGCCGTAGCTCACCACGCAGCCTGCGGGCACTTGAGCCAGGGTCAGGTACAGCGCGGTACGGCGCATTTCGGCGGGGCTTTGTGGCGTTTCAGCGGGCTGATTCACGGTGGGCATATCCATTGATACCGACGGCACAATTGTAGGAAAGGTCTGTAAGTGTGTTGATGAGAATTGAACTCAACTTAAATCCTTGAGTCAGTCCTAGCTATCTAACACGATAATCGCCCCTTTTCGCCAACCTTGAGCTCCCGATCCGCTTATGTTGTCCAGAACCCTGCTGTGCCTCGCTGTTTTCAGCGCCTCCACGCCCTTGCTGGCTGACACCGTCTGGTTGAAGAACGGTGACCGCCTGACCGGCAAGATCAAGGTCTTCGACGGTGGCAAGCTGCTGATCCAGACCGATTACGCAGGTGCCATTCCGGTGGACTGGAAGCAGGTGAAAACCCTGGAAAGTGACCAGGAGCTGCTGGTCAAGCAGGATGCCTACACCGGCGAGAAGGCCAAGTCCCTCAAGGCGGCAGATGACGGCAAAGTCGTGCTCGCCAACGGTGAAGCGCCCAAGACCGTCGATTTGGCCAGTATCCAACAGATCATCAAGCCCAAGCCCGTAGTCGAAGACCTGGTGTGGAAGGGCAATGTGGACATGGCGCTGGACTATAAACGCGCCGACAAAGACACCAACGACTACGACATCGACTTCAAGACCACCGCCCGCCATGGTCAATGGCGTCATACCGGGCAGGGCGAGTACAACCGCGAGTTCCAGGACGATGTCACCACCACCGATAACTGGGCCCTGGAATACGACCTCGACCGCTTCCTGACCGAGCATTGGTTCTGGCAGGGCCGCTTGACCTACAAGCGCGACAAGGTTGAAGACCTGTCCCGCCAACGCACCGTCGGTACCGGCCCGGGCTATCAGTTCTGGGACGATGAACTCGGCGCGTTCTCCCTGGGCTCGCTGGTCAACCGCACGGACTATGAATATGCCGACGGCGGCAAGGACAACTTCTATTCCCTGGCTATGAAGTGGAACTACAACCGCTACCTGGTGGGCAAGACCGTCGAGTTCTTCACCAACGGCGAAGTGGGCAAGCCTATCGGCGGCCCGGCCGAATACTCGCTGGATGCAGAAATGGGCCTGCGCTACAAAGTCACCGAGTGGGCTTCGCTCAACCTCAAGGCCGAGCGCGACATCATCAGTGGCGACTCCGACAGCAGCCTGAGCAAGACCCGCTACACCGCAGGCTTCGGTGTGGCCTGGTAACACGGGCGAACAAAACCTGCTTGGCAACCTTTGCCGATAATGATTACCTTGCGTTGAGATTCATTCCCATAGGCCCTATAGGCCGTGGGCGGCTGATTATCCGAGGAGTCATACGTTGAGCGCACAGGTTGCCAAGAACGCCCGAGAGCTGTTGCTCAAGGAATACCGTGGGGCTCTCTCCACACTGTCCAAAGCCATGCCTGGCTTCCCCTTCGGTTCGGTCGTGCCGTATTGCCTGGATGAGCAGGGCCGCCCGCTGATCCTGATCAGCCGCATTGCCCAGCACACCCACAACCTGCAGAAAGACCCCAAGTGCTCGCTGCTGGTGGGTGAGCGCGAGGCGGATGACGTGCAGGCCGTCGGCCGCCTGACCTACCTGGCCGAAGCCGAAAAACTGGAGGAGGGCGCTGTCATCGAGGCGGCTGCCGAGCGTTATTACCGCTATTTCCCCGATTCAGCCAACTATCACAAGGCCCACGACTTCGATTTCTGGGTACTCAACCCGGTGCGTCACCGTTACATCGGCGGCTTTGGCGCGATTCATTGGGTCGACCAGCTGACGTTGGCCAACCCGTTTGCGGGCAAGGCCGAGCGCAGCATGATCGAACACATGAACAGCGATCACACCAAGGCCATTGCCCATTACGTCGACCTCACCGGCCTGCCGACGTCCGAGCCTGCCCAGTTGGCCGGCATCGACAGCGAAGGCATGCACTTGCGTATAGGCCAATCCTTATATTGGTTGCCGTTTGCGGAGTCTTGCAACACGCCGACACAAGTACGCGAAGCCCTGGTTTCATTGGCTCACGCCCAGGTCTGGCCGAAAAAAGAAGCCGCTGACGCTTGAATTCACGAAACGGCGACGTCATCTAAGGTGGACTGGCAAGGCATTCTTGCGTTGAGGAACCATTTGATGCGCCCTTTTTTGTTGCTCTTTCTGCTGTTCCCGGTGTTGGAGCTGTTCGTATTCGTTCAAGTCAGCAGTGCGATCGGCTTTTTCCCGGCCCTGTTGCTGATCATTCTCGGCTCGATGCTCGGCGTCCTGGTGCTGCGCGTCGCCGGCCTGGCCACGGCGCTGCGTGCCCGTGAAAGCCTGAATCGCGGCGAACTGCCCGCCCAGACCATGCTCGAAGGCCTGATGATGGCCCTGGCCGGTGGCCTGTTGATCCTGCCGGGTTTCATCAGCGACGTGGTGGGCCTGGTGATGTTGCTGCCGTTCACCCGCAAACTGCTGGCCGGCAAGATGCGCCAGCGCGCCGAAGAGGCTGCGGTTCGCCAGCGTGCGTTCGCCGACGACCTGCAACCCCGTGGCGGTCCGGCCCCGCGCCAGCCGCTGGGGCGTGAAGGCGATGTGATCGAAGGCGAGTTCGAACACCGCGACAGCAAATAACCGCTTCACTGGCACGGCACCTCTGGGTGCCGTGTTGCTTTGAGCCGTCGGCACACGCAAAAAAATTACGCCGAGGCCCCTTGTAATAAGCTTATGCGCCCTTATGTAACGGTCACCGCAAGGTTTCTGGTGGCGACACCAGACAGACTTCCGCGTCTTGCTTGGCGAGGCGCGACCGGCGCAGCCGGAATACAACCCGCCGGTATTGACACCGGCCGATGAAAAACACAATTAGGAGAGATCGACAATGAGCAAGCTTCGTCCTCTGCACGACCGCGTCGTAATCCGTCGTAGCGAAGAAGAAAAGAAAACCGCTGGCGGTATCGTTCTGCCAGGTTCGGCTGCTGAAAAAGCCAACCACGGTGTGATCGTCGCTGCTGGCCCAGGCAAAACCCTGGAAAACGGTGAAGTGCGTGCTCTGGCCGTTAAAGTCGGTGACAAGGTTGTATTCGGCCCTTACTCCGGCAGCAACACTGTGAAAGTTGACGGCGAAGACCTGCTGGTCATGGCTGAGAACGAGATTCTCGCCGTACTGGAAGCGTAATTTTCCCGCTCATTTTCCCGTTACTCCAAAGTATTTAAGGATTATCGATCATGGCTGCTAAAGAAGTTAAATTCGGCGATTCCGCCCGCAAGAAAATGCTCACCGGTGTCAACATCCTGGCTGACGCAGTAAAAGCGACCCTGGGCCCGAAAGGCCGTAACGTGATCATCGAGAAGAGCTTCGGCGCTCCGACCATCACCAAGGACGGCGTTTCCGTAGCCAAAGAAATCGAACTGGAAGACCGTTTCGAAAACATGGGCGCGCAGCTGGTCAAAGACGTTGCCTCCCGTGCCAACGATGATGCAGGCGACGGTACTACCACCGCTACCGTTCTGGCTCAGTCGATCGTCAACGAAGGCCTGAAAGCCGTCGCTGCCGGCATGAACCCGATGGACCTGAAGCGCGGCATCGACAAGGCGACCATCGCTGTTGTTGCCGAGCTGAAAAACCTGTCCAAGCCATGCGCTGACACCAAGGCAATCGCTCAGGTAGGCACCATCTCTGCCAACTCCGACAGCTCCATCGGCGACATCATTGCCGAAGCCATGGAAAAAGTCGGCAAAGAAGGCGTGATCACCGTTGAAGAAGGCACTGGCCTGGAAAACGAGCTGTCGGTTGTAGAAGGCATGCAGTTCGACCGCGGCTACCTGTCCCCGTACTTCGTCAACAAGCCAGAAACCATGGTTGCCGAGCTGGAAAGCCCGCTGATCCTGCTGGTTGACAAAAAGATCTCCAACATCCGCGAAATGCTGCCAGTGCTGGAAGCCGTTGCCAAAGCCGGCCGCCCACTGCTGATCGTTTCCGAAGACGTTGAAGGCGAAGCCCTGGCGACGCTGGTAGTGAACAACATGCGTGGCATCGTGAAGGTTGCAGCCGTCAAGGCTCCAGGCTTCGGCGACCGTCGCAAGGCCATGCTGCAGGACATCGCTGTTCTGACTGGCGGTACCGTTATCTCCGAAGAGATCGGCCTGAGCCTGGAAAGCGCCACCCTGGAAAACCTGGGCAGTGCCAAGCGCGTGACCATCTCCAAAGAAAACACCATCATCGTTGACGGTGCTGGCGTAGAGCAGGACATCCAGGCTCGCATCACCCAGATCCGCGCCCAGGTTGCCGAGACTTCGTCCGACTACGACCGTGAAAAACTGCAAGAGCGCCTGGCCAAGCTGTCCGGCGGCGTAGCAGTAATCAAGGTTGGCGCCGGTTCCGAAGTTGAAATGAAAGAGAAGAAAGCCCGCGTTGAAGACGCCCTGCACGCAACCCGTGCAGCCGTTGAAGAAGGCGTGGTACCTGGCGGTGGCGTTGCGCTGATCCGTGCTCTGGAAGCGCTGGTTGACCTCAAAGGCGACAACGCTGACCAGAACGTCGGTATCGCAGTTCTGCGTCGCGCCGTTGAATCCCCACTGCGCCAGATCGCTTCCAACAGCGGCGATGAGCCAAGTGTTGTGGTCAACGAAGTGAAGAACGGCAAAGGTAACTACGGTTACAACGCTGCCACCAGCGAATACGGCGACATGGTTGAGATGGGTATCCTGGACCCAACCAAAGTGACCCGTTCCGCGTTGCAGGCAGCTGCTTCGATCGCTGGGCTGCTGCTGACCACCGAAGTGGCCATCGCTGACAAGCCGAAGGCTGAAGGCTCGGCTGGCGGCGGTATGCCAGACATGGGCGGCATGGGTGGCATGGGCGGCATGATGTAGTGCGACGAGAGTCGCTATAGGTAGAAGCACCTAGCGGGCTACATCTTAGGTGATCACCGGTTGAACCGGTGATCACTTTCCCGCAGAAACAGCTTAAAAAACCCGAAGTCCGGGCGTCAAAACCCGGATTTCCGGCACTCACAAGGTGCTTAGAATTCGGCGTAATGTCGCCTATATATCGTGATTTTCTCTCTGGAAATCATCAGAACGATATGCGTACTGAGCTTGCAGATTTTGAATCACTGCGAGGGAGGTATGGGAAATCGTGTCCAAAGAGCTGGCCTGCTCCTATCTATAGGGCGCAAGCCATAGCTGTCATTGTCTCACCCGGAAACCGCAAGGTAGAGGGGCGCGAGACCTTTTGTTCAGCCAAAAGTAGCCTAGGGATAGTGCGTCGCTGGTAACGGCGGGGTGCGAAGCTTCCTGACAATGTAGTCCCATGATTCTGTGGTGTGTGGTCGCCGCGAGGCACCATGCAGACCCTGCGAGCAACACGCGGGTGAGACGCTAGGCTGGTTGGTATGGCCAACGTAAGTGAACTGCTGATAAACACCGTCAACCGCATGGAGCCAAAGTTGCTGATAGGCTTTGACCAAAATGGTGCATGACTGGTTGTCCCTTTTACATCTGGGGGCACGCTGACATTGAGTCATCGGTGAATAGGCAGGGCCTAACCCATCCTTGTGACGGTTATGGAACTCGGTAAGCCCGTATTTTCGCCATTGGCCTGTATGGCAAGGCAGGTCGACCGTGAGGAAGACTGTTGAAAATGCGGGTAGAGGATGTCGGAAAAAGCGAATGCCTCCCTGTAATGGGGTTGGATAAGGGCTCTGCCCTGACTGGAAACGGTGCTGACTTCCGACTGGTCTTTGATCGCGAGAAGGCCTGTAAAGCCATCAAGAACAGACGTTTGTCGGTTTGACCGGCTGCGTCTAACTCATAGAAATCCCTTGCGGGGCAGTGTACTCACTCCCCCACAAGGGCGACGTGCGTCTACTGCCCTCTGGGGAAATCTTCTCTGGAGGAAAAGCAAGATGAGTGCGTCTGAAATAGAAGTACCTGCGTCCTCCCATCTGGCCATCAGTTGGCATTCGATAGACTGGGAAACAGGTCATCGACAGGTGCGAGGGCTACAGGTACGGATCGCGAAGGCAGCCAAGAATCAGCAATGGCGGCAGGTGAAAACCTTGCAGCGTATGCTGGTTCGCTCGTTTGCCGCCAAGGTATTGGCGGTTAAACGGGTCACTGAAAACCGGGGTCGCAGGACTCCCGGCGTCGATGGGGAAACCTGGAGCACGCCTGAAAGCAAATGGAAGGCAGTTTTTCGGTTAGAGCGCAGGGGCTACAAGCCCCGGCCACTGCGGCGGATTTACATTCCCAAAGCAAATGGCCAGCGTAGACCGCTGGGGATTCCGACGATGCTGGATCGAGCGATGCAGGCGTTATACCTGCTGGCACTTGAACCGGTGTCTGAGACCACAGCCGACCGAAATTCCTATGGCTTTCGCCCTCACCGTTCCACGGCAGATGCAATCGAGCAATTGTTCGTCAATCTCGGTCGCAAGCATTCTGCGCAGTGGGTCATGGAGGGCGATATAAAGGGATGTTTCGACAACATCAGTCACGACTGGCTGATCACTAACGTCCCGATGGACAAAGTGGTTCTAAGGAAATGGCTGAAAGCGGGATATTTGGAATCCGGTCGATTGAATCCGACAGGGGCGGGAACTCCGCAAGGAGGGATCATCTCGCCCGTATTGGCCAACCTGGCCCTTGATGGACTGGAAAAGGAGCTCGAATCTCGGTTCGGGCAGCGTAATACCAAAGCCAGCTACAAGACCAAGGTCAACTATGTGCGATACGCAGATGATTTCGTCATCACCGGCATCTCGAAAGAGCTGCTGGAAAACGAGGTGAAGCCACTCGTCGAAGCCTTCATGGCCGAGCGGGGGTTGAGCCTTGCGGTGGAGAAAACGTTGTTCACGCATGTATCGGATGGGTTCGATTTCCTCGGTCAGAATATTCGCAAGTACGGTGACAAGCTGCTGATAAAGCCAGCCCACAAGAACGTGAAAGCATTTCTGGCCAAGGTTAAGGCGTTGGTTGAAGCGAACAAAGCGGCACCGGCCAGCCTGTTGATCAAGCAGCTCAATCCAGTTATTCGGGGTTGGGCCAATTATCATCGGCCGATTGTCGCCAAGCAGACCTTCAACTACGTGGATTACAGGATCTGGAAATTGCTATGGCGATGGTGCAGGCGGCGACATCTGAATCGCTGCAAACGTTGGATCAAGGAAAAATACTTCAAGCGCGTGGGAACACGTAGTTGGGTATTCTCCGGGCTACACCCCAGCGGCAAACTGCTCCACTTGTTGTACGCCAGCGATACGCCGATCAAGCGGCACACCAAGATCAAGGCGGAGGCTAACCCATACGCCCCAGAGGACGAGATGTACTTCGAGCAACGGCTGGAATATGCGTGGCGAAGCTCGGACGAGGGGAAGCGGAAGACGCTGACGCTGTGGCTTGGCCAGAGCAAGCGCTGCCCGATGTGCAAGCAGTTGATTACGTTCGAAAGCGGGTGGAACATTCACCATGTTATCGAGCGGCACAAGGGCGGATGCGACGAGCTGGGCAATCTGGTGTTGTTGCATCCCAACTGTCATCGACAGTTACACAGTGCGGCACCGGCTCTTTCAACTGAGAAAGGGCTTACAAAGGCTTGAGCTGTATGCGGGGAAACTCGCACGTACAGTTCTTAGGGGAGGGACGGTCAGTAATGGCCGTTTCTTACCCGACAGCCAGCCTTACCCGGTGTCTAGTCCTGAAATAGG
>NZ_JACARN010000004.1:0-59717 GCF_013386605.1 Pseudomonas sp. IPO3749
CCCCCCCAAGATGTCGTCGCTATGCTATTTCAATAGCGACACTCCATCACTCATCTTGATAAATACGCTGTACCTGGCTCCTTCCATCGTTTCGAACGCGATCAACTTATCCACCAACGGCAAATTCAAGGCTTTGCCGGCATTGAGCAGCAACATGCCATTGTCGGCATTGAGGTTACGCGCCAGCACCATGCCCTCCGCAAGCTCGCGGGTACCGAGGACTTTGACGTTGGGGTCGCCCAAGGTCACGTCATTGAGATAGGTCGCGCAGACCAGCACAAAGTCTTCGACCATCACCGGGTCATACAGCCGGCCCGCGTACTTGCGGATGTACAGCAGCGCTTCGTCGCTGTTCATCTGCCGCTCCAGGATCAAGCCCTTTTGCAACTCGATGAAATCCACCGCCAGTTTCAACAGGCGCGAACCGGCGGGAATCGCTTCGCCTTTGAGGTGATCGGGGAAGCCGCTGCCATCCCAACGTTCTTGGTGATGGCGGATCAGGCGTGCGGCGTCTTTCATCGGTTCCAGGGTCATCAGCAGTGATTCGCTCTGGGTGGCGTAGGCGCGATAGCGTTCGCGGTCGCTGCTGTGCAGCAGGTCCGAGGGCGAGGCCATCATGCTGTCGCTCCAGCTCAGCTTGCCGATGTTGTAGAGCGCGGCGGCCATGGTCAGGTCGCGGTTGCTCGCCTCGTCCACGCCATGAGTCACACACCAGGTGCGCACCAACTCGATAATCTGCCGGTTGGTCTGTTTGGCACGAGGCAGGCGCAGGTTGGCCAACAGCGAGAACACTTCAGTGCCGGTGGCGTAGCTGTGCTTGAGTTCTTCGTAGGCCAGGTCGAGCATGTCGGCGGTCTGCTGCAACTCGCTGGTGCGCGAGGCCACGCGTTTTTCCAGGCTGGCGTTGAGCTGCTTGAGTTCATCGTTCTGCTGCTGGATCAGTTGTTCAAGGCGCAGGCGTTCGCGCTCGGAATGCTGATGGGCCAGGGATTGGCGCAAGGCCAGCAGCAATTCTTCGTCCTTCCAGGGTTTGCTCAGATAGCGGTAGATCTCGCCTTCGTTGATGGCTTTGACGATCAGGGTCAGGTCGGTTTCGCCGGTCAGCAGAATGCGTACGGTGTGAGGGTAGTGTTGGTGGATATGCGCCAGCAGCGAGGCGCCGTCCATGTCCGGCAGGCGCGCGGCGCTCATCACCAGGTCAACGGTTTGGCTGGCGAGAATGGCCAGGGCATCGGCAGCGCAGGTGGCGCTGTGCAGGTCGAAGGGTTCCAGCCGCAATAGTTGGGTGAGGCTATTGAGGACGTCCGGGTGGGCATCGATCAACAGCACCACGGCACGTTCGGCATCGGTAAAAGTGACTGACTCTCCCATGGGACACCTCGGATCGTCGGTGTGCGGTCCTTATGGTCGGGGTCTGCCTCCCTGGCGAATACTGACTTGCCTATTACTGAGTAGCTTAGTCGGTTTTTTGGGAAGTGATGGCCTTTCAGTATCATCCCTTTTCAACCGCCAATAAAAACCCGGCACTCTCGCCGGGTTTGAAGAAGTAGTGGAACATCAGGCGCAATGCGCAACTTTCTCCACTTCCTTGGATATCTGAGCGCCCTTGGCAATTTCCACCGTACGCAAATCATAAGCGGTCTGCAGGTTAAGCCAAAACTGCGCGGATGTTTCCAACGCGGCGGCCAAGCGAAGCGCCACATCAGCACTGATGCTACGGCGCATCAGCACAATGTCATTCACCGTGGGCGCGGAGACATGCAGCGCCCGCGCGAGGGCTGCAGCCGTAAGTCCCAACGGCTCCAAGTACTCTTCCTTGAGAATCTCTCCAGGGTGTACGGGACGCATGCCGTTTTTAAACATGATTCACCTCAGTGGTAATCCACAATTTCAACGTTTTGCGGACCGTTAGGCCCCCAAATGAAACAGATCCGGAATTGACCATTGATTCGGATGCTGTGCTGCCCCTCTCTGTCACCATACAGTGCTTCCAGCCTGTTTCCAGGTGGCGAGCGCAAGTCGGCAAGATCAATGGCCGCATCGAGCATGCTGAGCTTTCGTTCAATCACCGACACGATGGCAGACCAGCGCCGGGTTCGACCGGTTTCAAAAAGGGTTTTGGTATCCGCGCATTTGAAGCTTCTGATCATCGCTTAATGCTTAACGTTATTCGTTAACATCGAACTCTACACGGGTTCCCAGGATATTCAACGGGTCATTGAGCACGCTCAGGGATGTAGCGACAAACGGTCAGCACCGAAGCAAAAAAGCCGCTCCGGATTCCGGAGCGGCCTTCGAGGTGAAACCTGTAAACCTCACGCGTCAGCTTTTTTCGGGCTTGAACCGAACGAAGCGAAACGCTTGTTGAACCCGGCGATGCGGCCTTCGACCTGGGTCTTGCGCTGTTGGCCGGTGTAGATCGGGTGTGAGGCACTGGAAACGTCCAGTGGGATATACGGGTAAGTGTTGCCGTCGCTGTGTTTATGGGTGCGGTCGCTGTCGGCGGTGGAGCCGATCAGGAAGAACACGTCGGCGGCAGTGTCGTGGAACAGCACGGTGCGGTAGTCGGGATGGATACCAGCTTTCATAAGGCCTCCGGGGCGTCTGGGTGCATTTGATGTGTTATACAGTAACACAAATCATGCACCCAAACGAGAACCGATTGCAATAAGAATAGGCCCGTCGCTTCTATGCGGCTTCCTGGAAGTCCATCTCCGGTGGCTGCTGTGAGAACCCGCGAGTCAGCACGCCCAGGTAAACCAGGCCGATCGCCAACCACACCAGGCCCAGGTAGATCGCCAGATGATCGAGGCTGACCATCAACCACAGGTCCGCCAACAGGCCGATGAACGGGAAGACCAGAAACAGGATCAATTCACGCGCCCCCCGCTGCTTGGCGCCGATCCAGTAGTGGAAAATCACCGACAGGTTGACCAGGCTGAACGCCAGGAATGCACCGAAGTTGATGAACGAGGTGGAGGTGGTCACGTCCAGCTTCAACGCCAACAGGGCGACCACTGCACACAGCAGGATACTGTTGACCGGCGTACCGAAGCGCGCATGCAAAGCGCCGAAGAACGACTTGGGCAACACACCGTCGCGGCCCATGGCGAACAGCAAGCGCGAACCACTGGCCTGGGCCGACAGCCCCGAAGCGAACTGCCCGACAATCAGGCCGATCAGGAAGATCGACACGAACAGGTCGCCACCGATATTGCGCGCAATTTCATACGCCGCCGAATCCACATTGGCGAATTCGAACGACGGATGGGCAATCTGCACAAAGTAGGACACCGCCACGAAGATCAGGCCGCCAATCAAAGTGATCAACATGATCGCCCGTGGGATGGTGCGGCGTGGGTCGCGGGTTTCTTCGGTCAGCGTACTCACCGCGTCAAAGCCCAGGAACGAGTAGCAGGCGATGGCCGCGCCGCTCATGATCAACGGCATGTGCATCTGGCCGTTGAAGAAAGGGGCGATGGTCCACAGCGGCTTGCTTGCATCACCACCGATGTAATGAATGCACAGCGCCACAAAGGCAATCAACACCAGAAATTGCACCAGCATCAGCAACGCATTGATGCCATTGGCCAGCTTCAGACCGACGATGTTGATGGCGCTGGTGATGCCGATAAAGGCCAGCACCCAGATCCACTGCGGCACCGCCGGGAACGCCGAATTGAGGTACGCCGCACCGATCAGCCAGATAGCCATGGGCAAGAACAGGTAGTCGAGCAACACCGCCCAACCCGCGATAAAGCCCAGTTTGGGGCTGATGGCCTTGCGCACATAGCTGTAGGCGGAACCGGCCACCGGAAACGCCGAAGCCATGCGCCCGTAACTCATGGCGGTGAAAAACATCGCCACCAGGGCAGCCAGGTAAGCGGCGGGGACCATGCCCGCAGTGGATTGCGCCAGGATGCCGAAGGTGCCGAGCACGATGATCGGCGTCATATAGGCGATGCCAAACAGCACCACCGACCCTAACGACAGGGTGCGTTGCAAACGAGCCATGGGTGATTCTCCGCGCAATTATTAGATTTATGGCAGAACTGAAGTGGGTGAAGCGGAATCTGTTTTTATGGTTGTCACCTGTGGCGCGGGAGCAAGCTCCCTCGCCACAACGGCATCCGTGCCACACGATCGGGTCAGGGTTTTGGGATCAAAAGCTCCCGGGTCCCGTCTGCGCGTTCAATCACCTCACCCGGCAATTTCATGCGCTGGTCATCCAGGTAGCGGTAGTCCTTGCGTGCCGCCGCCAGTCGGTCGAGATCCAGCTCGACCGTGTATTGCCCTTCCTCACGCCCGGCTTCAAACAGCAGCGTGCCAAACGGGTCCACCAACGCACTGCCGCCAGCGAACACCAGGTCGCCATCGCCCGCTTCCACCCGGTTGACCATCAGCGCAAACGCCTGGTTTTCCTGGGCACGGGCCATGATCGCGGTGCGGTGGGTAGGCCCGTAGGGGTCCATGTTGCCGTTGGTGACAATCAGCAACTCGGCGCCCAATTGCGCCAGGGCGCGGGCAGTTTCAGGGAACTCGATGTCGTAGCAGATCAACAGGCCGACGCGCAGACCGTTCCACACACAAGTGGGGTAACGGTCGCCAGGATTGAACACACCGCGCTCCAACGGCCACAGGTGGGTCTTGCGGTACTTCAGGACGATGCCTTCGGGGGTGATCAGCAAGGTCGCGTTGTAGAACTGGCCGCCATCATTTTCAGCGATGCCGATGACCACGGCGACGTTGCGCGCGCGGGCGGCCTGGATAATCGCCTGCACAGTCGGGCCATCCAGCGGCTCGGCGATGGCCGCAACGGTCTCGGCCGTGGGGAAACCGGTCAGGTGGGTTTCCGGGAATACGATCAGTTGCGTATCGTCGGCGCAGGCAGCAATGGCCGCCAAGGCGCGCTCAAGGTTGTAAGCTGTATCGTTATCACGACCGGCCAACTGGGCAAATTCGACCTTCATGGGTATTCCTTGTTCTTTAGCTGTGCCGCAGTATGCGCAGCCTCAACCCACCAGGGAATCACGCGGCGGGGGTAACCCGATAGGGGTAGATCAATGACCATGTCGCTGCAAGACATCGCCTGGCACCGTGCGGTGGGGCAAATGATAGACGCGCTGGACCAGCCCAACTTCTGGACCCAGCTTGTCCGGTTGCTGGACCAATACGTGCCGTCCGACAGCTGGGTAGCCCTGCTGTTCAGCAGCGCGCACCGCCCGCTGGTGTTCGCCGAATGCCCAGGCGCCGACGGCACGCCGGACCACTTGTTCCAGGACTACCTCAACGGCCTGTACCTGCTCGACCCCTTCTACATCGCCAGTCGCGAACACGCGCGCACCGGGCTTTTGCGTCTGGCCGAAGTGGCGCCGGAACACTTTGAACTCACCGAGTACTACCAGCGCTACTTCCGCCTGAACGTGGTGGCCGACGAAATCCAATTCAATTGCCACCTGCCGGATGGGCGTACCCTGTGCCTGTCGCTGGGCTCGAAGCAGCGCTTTGACCCGCAGCAGATCGCCCTGCTATCGCTGATTCAACCCTGGGTCGTGAGCCTGCTGCGCCAACGCCTGCCCCATGAACTCAACCAGGTCAGCACCCCGCAGCCGATCCAGAATGATGACTGGGGCGCGCAACTCACTGCCCGCGAGCTGGATGTGGGCCGCTTGATGCTCAGCGGTTGCTCCAGCAAGGAAATCGCTCGTAAGCTGGAAATCTCTGTTGAAACCGTGAAAGTCCATAAGAAACACATCTACAGCAAGCTAGGGATCAAATCCCAGTCAGAGCTGTTCTCGATCTTTCTACAGGCGCAAAACGCCTAGCCGATGAGTCCGAACCAAGGAAAACCGTATGAGCCTGTCGTTATTAAGCCGTTACGCCTTCTTTGCCGTGTGCGTCATTTTCACCCTCGCCAGCCTCCCCTTTATCGAACATGAATGGCTGTGGCCGATCACCCTGGTCACGGGCGTGTTGAGCCTGATCGGTGTGTTCGACCTGCTGCAAAGCCCCCACGCCGTGCGCCGCAACTACCCGATCCTGGGCAATATCCGTTACCTGGTGGAAGCCATCCGCCCGGAAATCCGCCAGTACCTGCTGGAATCCGACAGCGACGCCCTGCCCTTCTCCCGCGCCCAGCGCTCGCTGGTGTATTCGCGCGCCAAGAATGAAACCGCCGACAAACCGTTCGGCACCCTGATCGACGTGTACCAGTCGGGCTTCGAATTCATCGGCCACTCCATGCGCCCGGCACCGCTCAGCGATCCCAGCGCATTTCGCGTGATGGTCGGCGGCCCGCAATGCACGCAGCCGTACTCGGCATCGGTGTTCAATATCTCGGCAATGAGCTTTGGCTCGTTGAGCGCCAACGCAATTCGCGCCCTCAATCAAGGCGCCAAGCTTGGCAACTTTGCCCATGACACCGGCGAAGGCAGCATCAGCCCCTACCACCGTGAAAACGGCGGCGACCTGACCTGGGAGCTGGGCAGTGGCTACTTCGGCTGCCGCACCAGCGACGGCCGCTTCGACCCGGAACGCTTCGCCGTGCAGGCGCAGAACCCGCAAGTGCGCATGATCGAAATCAAGATGAGCCAGGGCGCCAAGCCCGGCCATGGCGGGATTTTGCCCAAGCACAAAGTCACCCAGGAAATCGCCGACACCCGCGGCATCCTGATGGGCGAAGATTGCATCTCGCCGTCACGCCACAGTGCGTTCTCCACTCCGATTGAACTGATGCAGTTCATCGCGCAACTGCGCGAACTGTCCGGCGGCAAACCGGTGGGCTTCAAGTTTTGCCTGGGCCACCCGTGGGAATTCATGGGCATCGCCAAGGCCATGCTCGAAACCGGCATCCTCCCGGACTTTATCGTGGTGGACGGCAAGGAAGGGGGCACCGGCGCCGCACCGGTGGAGTTCACCGACCATATCGGCGTGCCGCTGCGTGAAGGCTTGCTGTTCGTGCACAACACCCTGGTGGGCCTGAACCTGCGCGACAAGATCAAGCTGGGTGCCAGCGGCAAGATCGTCAGCGCATTCGACATCGCCAGCGTGCTGGCCATCGGCGCCGATTGGGCCAACTCGGCGCGGGGCTTTATGTTTGCCATCGGCTGCATTCAGTCCCAGAGCTGCCACACCAACAAATGCCCGACCGGCGTGGCCACCCAGGATCCACTGCGCCAACGTGCGCTGGTGGTGCCAGACAAAGCCCAGCGCGTGTTCAACTTCCACCGCAACACTCTCAAGGCCCTCGCGGAAATGCTCGCGGCAGCGGGGCTGGATCATCCGTCGCAGTTGTCGGCCAAGCACTTGGTACGGCGCATGTCGGCGACCGAGATCAAGTTGTTCTCGCAGTTGCATGTGTTCCTCAAGCCAGGTGAGTTGCTGACCGGCGAGGTAAATGGCGAGTTCTATTCGCGCATGTGGCAGATGGCACGGGCGGATAGCTTCGAACCCCATGAAGTGGTCGCCGCCTGATACACGCCTTCCGAGCCTGCCTTTACCGGGCAGGCTTTCGAGACATTCAGTAATACCCAACCTTTGCAATTACTTACAAATACCGCCAACCTGCGCCCGCCCGACGTGCGGCGTACGACAACACGCGCATTCGCCTGTCATTACTAAACCTTTTGTTCAAGAGCCCGCTGCCATGCTGAACGGACGCGACCCGCGCATCGATTTTTTTCGGGGCCTGGCGTTGATCTTCATTTTCTGGGATCACGTCCCCCACAACCCCCTCGGCCAGATCACCCTGCGCAACATCGGTTTCAGCGATGCAGCGGAGGTGTTTGTGTTCCTCGCCGGTTACGCCGCCGTATTGGCCTACGGCAAGATCCTGCAACGCGATGGCTACTGGATTGCCACGCTAAAAATCCTGCGTCGCACCTGGGTGTTGTACGTGGTGCATATCTTCTTGCTGGCGATGCTGATGGGCATCGTGTTCTTCGCCAACAGCCATGTGGAAACCCGCGACCTGGTTGAAGAGATGGGCCTGACGCACTTCGTCACCCATCCGCAACAAGCCCTGACCGATGAATTGCTGCTGCGCTTCAAGCCCAATCTGATGGACCCGTTGCCGCTGTATATCGTGCTGCTGGCCGGCTTGCCGCTGGTGCTGCCCCTGATGCTGCGCAAGACCTGGATGGTCGTGCTCGGGTCGGCAACGATTTACCTGCTGGCACCCTGGATGGGCTGGAACCTGAGGGCCATTGCCGATGGCGTGTGGTACTTCAACCCGGTTACCTGGCAATTCTTGTTCGTGCTGGGCGGCGCGGCGGCGATTCATGCGGGGAAGACACGTCCCGTGGACACGCGCCCGCTCACGCGCCAACCCTTGTTCGTGACGGCGGCCCTGTACGCGGTGGCCGCGGGTATCCTGACGCTATCGTGGCGCTGGCCCGAGGTGCATGACGCGTGGATGCCCGCGCCGCTCAGCGACCTGCTCTACCCCATCAGCAAAACTGACCTGTCACCCGTACGCCTGCTGCATTTTCTCGCGTTGGCCTATGTGACGGCAAAGTTGCTGCCAGGCCGCGCATGGACCGAGAACTGGTTGGCGCAGCACACCTGTCGCATGGGCCGTTATTCGCTGGAAGTGTTTTGCCTCGGCGTGGTACTCGCGCCACTCGCGGACATGATCAACGCCTTGGCAGGCGATAGCTTCGCCATGCAAATACTGACGGCGATGGCCGGCGCGGCCTTGATGGTGATGCTGGCGATGTGGCTGGAATTCAACAAGCGACTGGATCAGTCGCTCAAATTGGCGACACGGACGCAATAGACCCAAGGGCCCGTTGCACGCAACGGGCCCTTCCAGGCATCAGGCCGAACGCGCCGAAGGCGAGGCCAGGTTGGTCGGTTGCAGCTTGAAGGCGTAGAACAACACCGTCAGCAATACCAGGAACGCCGGGCCCACATACAGCGCCACACGTGTGTCCGGGAAGTACGCCATCAGGCCCACCACCAGCACCAGGAACGCCAGGGCCAGGTACGAACTGACCGGGTACAGCCACATGCGGTACTTGAGGCCGGCCTGCTCGGCCGGGCTCAGCCCTTTGCGGAACTTGAGCTGGGCCAGCAGGATCATCAGCCAGGTCCAGATCGCACCGAAGGTGGCGATCGAGGTTACCCAGACAAATACCTGATCCGGCACCAGATAGTTGAGCAACACGCCCAGCAGCAACGCGAAGATCGACAGCAGCAGGGCCTTGCGTGGCACGCCGTTGCTGGAGGTGGTGCCGAAGGTGGCCGGGGCCTGGCCGTTCTGCGCCAGGCTGTAGAGCATGCGGCCGGTGCTGAAGATGCCGCCGTTGCAGGAAGACAGCGCCGCAGTGATCACCACGAAGTTGATGATGCCAGCGGCAGTCTTGATGCCCAGACGCTCGAAGGTCATTACGAACGGGCTGCCCTGGGTGCCGATTTCATTCCACGGGTAGATCGACAGGATCACGAACAGCGCGCCAACGTAGAACAGCAGGATGCGCCAGAACACCGAGCCGATCGCACTGGGGATGGTCTTCTGCGGGTTGCGCGCTTCACCGGCGGTGAGGCCGATCATCTCCACGCCCAGGTAGGCGAACATCACCATTTGCAACGACATCAGCACGCCCTGCACACCATTGGGCATGAAGCCGCCGTGGGCCCACAGGTTGGAAATGCCCAGCGCGACGCCGTCGTTGCCAAAGCCGAACGCGATGATGCCGACGCCGCCGATGACCATCGCAATAATCGTGACGATCTTGATCAGCGCAAACCAGAACTCGAATTCACCGAAGGCTTTCACCGCGATGAGGTTGATGGTGCCCATGCTGATCAGGGCGGCCAGGGCCCAGATCCAACGTGGCGTGTCGGGGAACCACACGCCCATGTACACCGCCACGGCGGTAATCTCCGCGACGCAGGTCACCAGCCACAGGAACCAGTAGTTCCAGCCGGTGAGAAAACCCGCCAACGGGCCGAGGTAATCCTGGGCGTAGCGGCTGAACGAACCGGCGACGGGGTTGTGTACCGCCATCTCGCCGAGGGCGCGCATGATCACCAGGATCGCCAGGCCGCCGATGATGTACGACAGCATGATCGCCGGGCCGGCCATTTCGATGGCCTTGGCCGAGCCGAGGAACAGGCCGACACCGATGCAGGCGCCGAGGGCCATGAGGCGAATGTGCCGTTCGCCGAGTTCGCGTTTGAGCGGGCCGCCTTGAGCGGTCTCGCCGTGGGGCAGTGGGTTGCCGACTGGCATAAGGGGTACAACCTCATTTTGTTATTGGAGTGTCCGCCGAGGGGCTGGCTCGACGGGGCATGCAGTATAAAAAGCCCGGCTCAGGGTCTTTCACCATAAAATTGGGTCAATTTAGTGGAAGACTCCGTAAAATATCAATTTTACAGGAGCATCTTACCTACCCAGAGCGACTAAACGTCGCAGCTCACCTCCTACCAACCGCTTGGAGGCGAATCACAATTTCCTCACAACCAGCCCCCAGCGACTAAGCTTCCAACAAGTCCGATCAATCTGCGTGCAGGGATCAATCGACTATGGGCGCACTGTGGCAAACCGACTCGACCCAGGCTGCGAAAGTACAAGGCAGTTCGGACCCAGCGCCTCTATCCAAAAATAAACGTGGGCCTCGCTACGGGCTCCGGTTGTTCGGGTTGATCGTGCTGCTCGCGTTGATTGCCTTGGGTTTTGCCGCCAGCAAAGAGATGCGCACCTCACGTTTGCAGGCGCAAGAACTGAGCCGCCTGGCCCGCGACCTCACCTACCAGGTCCAACCCGGCGCCAGTGATGCCATGGTTTATCCCGGCGCCGGTCCGTTCGACCGCCGCCTGGGCTACAGCGATCTTGATACCTTCCTGCCTCGCCTGCTCAAGCGCGGCTATGTCATCCAGGCCCAGGCGCGCTTCTCACCCGAGCTGATGGACTACACCGCCAAAGGCCTGTTCGTGCCCTATGCGGAAAAAATCCAGGCCGGGTTGTCCATCACCGACTGCCGTGCGGTACCGCTCTACCAGTACAACTACCCGCAACAGCTGTACGCCAGCTTTGGCGCGATCCCGCCGCTGGTGGTCAACAGCCTGTTGTTTATCGAGAACCGCGACCTGCTCGACCCCACCCAACCCCAGGCCAACCCAGCGGTGGACTGGCCGCGCTTTGCCAAGGCGGCCTGGTCACAAGTCGCCAAGCTGCTGCACCTGCCGGGCCAGAGTGCCGGCGGCAGTACCCTGGCCACCCAGCTGGAAAAATACCGTCACTCGCCGGATGGCCTGACCCTGTCGGGCGGGGAAAAACTGCGGCAGATGTTTTCTGCCGGCGTGCGCGCCTATCAAGACGGGCCGGACACACAGGTGGCGCGGCAAAACATCGCCCGTGATTACCTCAACAGCGTGCCACTGTCCGCCGTGCCCGGCCACGGTGAAGTGCATGGGCTGGCCGAAGGCCTGCGGGTGTGGTTCGGGGCCGACTTCAACCAGGTCAACCAGGCGTTGCTCGGCGACAACCTCGCCCACAAAGGCTTGGCCCTGCGCCAGGTGCTGGCGCTGATCATTGCCCAGCGCAGGCCCTCCCATTACCTGGCCAAAGGTCGCGAAGAACTGGCGCAATTGATCGACAGCCACCTGCGCCTGCTCGCGCAGAATGGTGTGTTCGATGCGCCGCTGTTGCAGGCCGCGCTGACGGCCAAGCTCACGTACCGCGACTGGCAGCAGCAACCCACCGTGCAACCGATTGAAACCAACAAGGGCATCAGCGTGGCCCGCAGCCGCCTGGCCGCGCTGCTGCAACGCCCGCTGTACGACCTGGACCGCCTCGATCTGTCGGCCACCACCACCTTGCAAGCCCAGTTACAGGGCCAGGTCAGCGACTACCTCAAGCAGCTCGCCGACCCCGATTACGCCCGCCAGATCGGCCTGCTCGGCGAACGCCTGCTCACCCCCTCCAGCACCGCGCAAGTGCGCTACAGCTTTACCTTGTTCGAACTGACCCCGGACGGCTCGCGGGTGCGCGTGCAAACCGACAACACCGACCAACCCTTCGACATCAACGAAGGCAGCAAACTGGAACTGGGCTCCACCGCCAAGTTGCGGGTGCTCACCACCTACCTGCAAATCATCAGCGAGTTGCACGCCAAGTACGCCGCGCAAGCCCCCGCCGAGTTAAAGAAAATCACCGTGGACGACCAAGACCGCCTGAGCCGCTGGGCCCTCGACTACCTGATCCAGACGCCGGACAAGTCCCTCGCCAGGATGCTCGACGCGGCCCTCGACCGCACCTATTCGGCCAACCCCGGCGAGCGTTTCTTCACCGGCGGCGGGCTACACACCTTTCATAACTTTCGCAGCCAGGACAACGGCCGCAGCCCTACCCTGCGCGATGCCCTGCGCGAGTCGATCAACCTGCCGTTCATTCGTCTGATGCGCGACGTGGTGCGCTATGTCACCTATTCCGGTGAGAACAACAGCGCCGACCTGCTCAAGGACGACAGCGATCCGCGCCGCCAGGAATACCTCGCCAGTTTCGCCGACCGCGAAGGCACGACGTTCCTGCGCAAGTTCTGGAAGAAGTACCAGAAGAAAGACACCCAGGCACGCCTGGAAACCTTCCTCGACAGCCTGCGCCCCACGCCGATTCGTCTGGCTGCCGTACACCGTTATTTGCTGCCGAATGCCAGCCAGGCGAGCTTCAACCTGTTTGTGCGCTCGCACCTCACCGGGGTCAAGACCAACGAAAAACTCACCGACCAGCGCCTGGAAAAACTCTACGCCGCCTACGGCCCCGGCACCTATGACCTGCCCGACCAGGGCTATATCGCCAAGGTCCATCCGCTGGATCTGTGGCTGCTGGGCTTCCTGCTTAACCATCCCGATGCCACCTTCACCGACGCGGTCAAAGCCAGCCAGTTCGAACGCCAGGAGGTCTACAGCTGGTTGTTCAAGAGCCGCCACCAAAGCGCGCGGGACAGCCGCATCCGCACCATGCTGGAGATCGAAGCGTTCCTGGATATACATCAACGCTGGCAGGCCGTGGGGTATCCCTTCGACCATCTGGTACCGTCACTCGCCACCGCCATCGGCAGCTCCGGCGACCGTCCCGCCGCGCTGGCAGAACTGATGGGGATCATCCTCAACGACGGCGTGCGACCCCGGGTGCTGCGAATCGACACCCTGCATTTCGCCGCCGGCACGCCGTATGAAATCCAGCTGAGCAACGACCCGGCGCCGGGCAAGCAGGTGGTTCCGGTGGAAGTGGCCAGGGCCTTGCGCGGCGCCCTGTCCCAGGTGGTGGATGCCGGCACGGCCAAACGTGTGGCCGGCAGTTTCAAGCTGGCTGACGGCACGCCGTTGGCCATGGGTGGCAAGACCGGTACCGGCGACAACCGCATCGAAGCGATTGGTGCCGGCGGGCGGATTCTGAGCTCCAAGTCGATCAACCGTACGGCGACCTTTGTGTTCTACCTGGGCGAACATCACTTCGGCACGTTGACGGCCTTCGTGCCCGGCCAGTCCGCCGAGCACTTCACCTTCACTTCGGCGCTGCCGGTGCAGGTGCTCAAGGGCATGGCGCCGATCCTGTTACCGTACCTGCAACCGGGTGAACATACGCAATGCTTGCCCGACGTTTTAACCGCCGTGGATAAACAATCGCAGCGCCAAGCGACGCTGAATCTCTGAACGGTGAATCTCCAAGGGTTGTACCGCCCGTCCGCCTTGCCCGCTGCGCATACGCTCAAACGCTTGCGTCTCTACCCGGGCTTGTGCCATGCGCCCCAGCCGTGCCTGATCTGGAGTCTTGAGGTGGGCTGCGGAGAAATTGTCATCCACATCGCGGCTGCTTGTGTAATGAAAGTGCGCGTAAGCCATGGCCTTGCCGGTGCGTGCATCATTGACCGCATACTCCTGCAAGAAGTCATTCTTGCGCCCTATGAGCGCCACCCTTGGCCCCTTGCGGACAATGCGCACTTGGTTCTGCGCATGCAGAAACGCAACATCATCCTGGTTCAATACTTTGTTGCGGGTAGCGCTGATTCGCACCGCCAACCCCTTGGCCTCCAAACGCGCCACCGCCGTGCGCAGTGCCGCTTCGGCAGTGCGCGCCTTGTCTTGCTGCGGCGCTGCCAGGCGGATGCGACTGTCGTCATTGAGTTTTTCGCGGATCTTGTTGGCGGTCCACAGGCGGCGACGCGCCTCGGCATCGAGCAAGTCTTGCAGGGAGGCCGGGCTGTGGGTCCGCTTGGCCAGGGCCTCGACGCTGGCAATGGCTTTGTCGACGTCTTGCAACAGCGTGTTGGCGGTTTTCACCAGGGCACCCAGCTCCGGGTCCGGGCGTGAAGGCGCAGGGGCCGGCTCCCAAACGCCATCATCGGCCACGGTAAAGGTGCCAATCACCGCTCCGGTGTCATCATTGACCTGCGCCGTCGTCGTGTCCGCCGTCTCAGTCTGGACGACGAAAAGATCACGGTTGCGGGTGCGAATGATCTTCTTGCGACGCCCGGGAGCGGGCGGTGCGCTGACCTTCGGGGCAGGCTCTGCGCCCGGTGCCGGTTGCAACAACGCTTGCAGGTCATCCTCCACTTGGCGGTGGAGGCCGGCGAGCAACTGCTGGAGTTTTTCCAGGTCGGGCAGGCTGAATCTGTCCGGCTCGACGGCGCGCCAGAACTCAATCTGATCGTCGGTCTGGGCGAACACATTGTCGAGGCTGTCGAGCAATTCAATCTGTTCCGTATTGCTGGCCAGTACCTGCGAGCGTTCGACGAAGGAGCTACAGGCCCAGCGCGTACGCGTAAACGTATGGGAAATAGCGCTCGCCACTTCATCTTCGACCTGCCCTGCCGGCACATCGGTGGCGAGGGTCCATAACATTCTCACTTGCTGGGATTTCAGCGCGAGCAGCGACGGTCTCGCCGGTATCGGCTTAGCCTGGGAACGCTGCGCGCGGTCCATCAACAGTTGCGTCTCCTCGATCAACGCATTCGCCCTGTCGCGCCCAAGCCGGGGGACTTTTCGCAACGCATCTAAGCAGCGGTCTTCCTGGGTGCGCCAGTCGATCTGGCTGTCGTAGATAGCCACCAGTTCACGGGTGAGCTGGTTCAATTCGGTATGGGCCTGCATATCGCGATCGTGCTCGGCGCGCTCCAGTAACGGCAGCATCCGCGCGCCGGTTTGCTTCGCACGCTTGTTGAGTTGGATATCGAGCAAGGTCAGGGCATTGATGATCGACTCCAGCGCGTCGCACTCCGTCGTTTCATAGCGTGGCAGCGGCTTGAGGCTGCGTAATTGGCGCAGGTAGTGCCATTCCGTGAGCGCCTTGCGCGCCATAGTCTCGGTGGCCTTGTAGTAGCTGCTCAGGAGGCGCGCCTGCTGCGGTTCATTGCCCTCACCTTGGGCTTTTTCCGCCAGGGTACGTGCCAGCTCCATCGTATTAAAAGCGCGGCCACGCTCAGTGATCGCTTGCCGGTACTGGTTCTCCACCTGCCGCCAATCGAGCGGCGCGTCCCCGCCAGTATCGGCACCACCGCTCAGGCGCAATTGCAGATCGACGTCCCACTGGCCCCGGCCCACAGACTTGAGCCAAGGCCCGAGCCGCTGGCCATCGGCACTGACCACCCGCACCCGGTCCTGCTCCATGCGCACGCGAAACTGCTGGCCACGCACCAGCGCCTGCCACTGCTGTTGAACCCGCAACAGCCCTTGCCGGGGCCCGCTCGGCTCGGCACCCGGCAATGCCTGGGGCCAGGGCTTGGGGAAGCTTTTGAGGCTCAGCGCTTGCAGCCGTGCCTGCAATTGCGGGGTCAGGGTGTTGCGCGAATTGGCCCACGAGGCGGGAGCGATGAACTGCGCAGGCGCGGCAATCTTGGTCGGCAGCACCGCCGGCGGCTCGACCTTGGGCGCGAACACCGGGTGTTCCAGCTCCAGGTGTCGCTGCACATCATGGGGCGCGGCCTGGTGCGCAACGATCACCATCAGGTTCACCAACATATCCAGCAGCGCCGCGTTGCGCGCCTGCTGGTCAGTGCCTTGCAGCGCGATGATATCCTGCTCGGCACTGTCCAGCAGTTGCACCAACCAACCAGCCAACATCAAGGGGCCGGACAGTAACGGTTGCAGCGTGCCGAACAGCAACCAGCCGAGCTGCTTGAGACCGGCCCAACGCTGCTCGGCATTGGACACCGACTGACGGTCCGCCAGCGTCACCAGCGCCTGGGCCGTGGCAGCGAACAGTTGCTGGGCCGGGTCAGCCTCGGCCACGGTTTTACTCAGTTGCGCCGGGGCAGGTTTTTCGAAACGGGTGAACTCGTCGCCCACCAGAAAATGCCGTACATGGGGCTCGCGAAACCCACCGTTGGCATACACCGCCTGGCGCCGGGAGGGGATCCAGGTCAGGACGCTTTCCTGCACGGCGCCGGGCAGCTTGATGGCCTCGAACAACGCGTCCAGCGTGGCAAATTCCAGCAACGGCGGCTCAAACAAAGGCCGGTACAGCAGATGGCAACCCGCCTCGCCTTGTTGCGGGCCGATGATGAACATATTCGTCACCGTATCCGCCGTCGATGTGGCCGTGGCCTTGAACGCCAGCGGCCACAGCGCCATGCCCTGGCCGGCCACCTTGCGCTCGGCAGCCGTGGCTTGCAGCGCCGCCCGCAGGCGCCGGAAACCTTCGCGGCTGAGGCCGTGCTCACCCTTGAGCTGCCATTCCAGCGCCTGCATCGGCAATTGAATGCGCAACTGCTGGCTGAATCGCAACCCACGACGCGCCACTTCGGTGCTGTCATCGATCAGGTGTTTTTTCAACAACGCCGGGTAGGCCTGGCCGACATCGACTTGGGTCACGCAGGCTTTGAGCGACTCATAACTCAACCAGGCCGGGTGGATCGCCTTGACGGTATAGGGAAAGCCAGCAAGATTTTCCAGGGCCAACTCGGTCAGGCTCACATCGATGCGATGCACCTCGCCCGCCGTAAACCCTCCCGGAACCGGCACCGCCGCAGCGATCACCTGCTCGAAAGTCAAAGAGACGTCTTCGGGAGTCAGGGTGGCCGCCTTGGGCAATTTGCGCAGGCAGGTTTGCAGGTGCTCATTGGCATAGCCTTGCAACGTGGGAATGTCCTCCAGAAAGTTCGCGGTGCCGTGTTGCCGCCGGTCGAGCACCAATGCCTGGAGCAACTGCGCATAGGCGATGCACGCATCCGCATCGGCATGGGCCAGCCATAGCGGCAGCTTGTCCAGCCAGTACTGCTGGCGCTCGCTGACCGGGGGCACAAACCAGCGATGGCTGTCGGTGATCATGCCGAGCAGTTGCTGATACTCCGCCAGCGGCCGCGGCACCTTGGGGTTGAGGCTGGCAATGTCGAGCAACTGGCGCTGCAGGTAGCTGGCGGCCAGGGCGTCGAACGGGTCACCCTGGGCGTCGGCGGTAAACCATTGCGTGAGGTGGGTGTAGCCCGGCAGCAGCACTTGCAGTGCATCGAGGTTGTCCAGCGCCTGTACGCCAGTGGCCGGGTCGAATAACCACAGGCCCGCCACGTTCGGCTGGCTGAACAGCAGCAGCGGCAGCATCTGCGCCGGTTGCCGCACATGCACCGTCTGCACCTTCAGCGCCAGGCTGTGGGCACTCCACATGCGGTTTGGTCGGCGCGCATGCAGCGTGGACCTGGGGAACACCGCGTCAAACCGGGCCTGGGTCATACCTGCCGGAGGGGTTGCGTCATAGAGCAGCTCAAGCAGTTCATCCGACAAGTAGCCCCAACGCGTCATGTTCACCGGTACAGCTTCACGCCACCAGGCTTGCAAACGCTGGGCATACAGCCTCAACAGCTCCGTACCGCAGTGGTTGATCAACAACTCGATGTCGTCAAGGCTCGGGCCACCGGGGACGTAGATTTCGCGCACGCGTTGCATCACCTGGTGATACTGCGCCACGAGCAAGGTCGGGGAGGCAGCCGCCAGGCGCTCCAGCACCTTGTCCGCCAGCGAACGGTAAGGGCCCGTCGGTGCAACCACATACAGGCGCGCGGCCAAATAATTGCGCCCGGCAAAGTGCAGGTCGAGGTAGGCCTGTGCACTGTCGGTAGCCACATCATTCAGCGAAGGCGCCTCGCTGAACAGCGCCTGGACTTTATCAATATGCACTTGGCGCAAGGAGGTTTGGGGAGCGGTCATCAACGTCAGTCTCGGGGTCGTAAACCCCCACCCTAGCGCGGCCCAACGGCCGCCCCGCGCTATCTATCTACCCACTACAGGCATAGGTATCTGGGCCGGTATTCCGGTCCCTCCAAAAGTGAGCCGCTGTAAGAGCGGAACCCTAAGTGGCTGTGACCGCAGCAATGGATATGTACTCCGACCAAAAAGCTCCAGCGCCCGACACATAGCCTTCGCGAGCAAGCCCGCTCCCACACTTGAACCGATTTACACCCGGTAAAAATAGCCCGACTGCCAGGCCGTCACGGGAGCAAGCTCCCTCGCCACAGGTCCAGCAGCCATGCTCAAAGTGGTGTAGATACCGATGCCACTACCGACTTACCGGCGCTGGTGTCGCGCTCCGACACAGCGCGATGCCTTGGACGATGGCGCCCATGCGGTGAGGTTTCTAGATTGAGCGCACACCCACCCTTATGAGGCACCGGCCATGGATATCAGGCTGAACCACCGCAACATGACCCGCGAACAGAAAGCCGCTTTTATCGAAGCGCTCCTGCGCTTGAAGAACGACACGCCCAGCGTGCTGCGCCCAGGCCATCAGAATCGCTATGACGACTTTGTCCAGGTGCATAAAAACGCCATGGGCGGTGTCGACCAGTTCCTCCCCATGCCACACCGCAGTTCATTGTTTTTCCCCTGGCACCGGGTGTTCCTGCGCCAGTTCGAACGCGCCCTGCAAACAGCGGCGAATGACATCAGCATCACCCTGCCGTTCTGGGACTGGAGCATGAACGGCCCCAACGACCCGTTCACACCGAATTTCCTCGGTGGCAATGGTGACCGCGCGCAGAACGATCGCGTGGTCACAGGACCATTCGCGCACCAGGCCGACCGCTTCCCGGTGCGCATCTGGGACCTGGATATCGGCGACCCTGGCTTGCGTCGGGTGTTCGGCACCGAAGAAGGGGCCCACCTGCCCAACACCGACCAGGTGACCACGGCACTGTCCAAGACCCCCTATGCCCCCGGCCCGGACTCTTGGGTAAATTTCTGCGAAGGTATGCTGCACGACCCCGTACATCGCTGGGTCGGCGGCAATATGGGCTTCCCCACCTCGCCGAACGACCCGGTGTTTTTCCTGCACCACTGCTACCTCGACCTGCTGTGGGAACGTTGGAAACGCCAGCACCCGACCCTCCAACCCTACCAGCCGGAGCAGGAGCTGGATGCGACACTGGTCTTCCACGCCCCCGACAAAACCGCGCCCTGGCCCCAGACCTGGACCGTGCGCGACGTGCTGAACAGCGAAGCGCTGGACTACACCTATGGCGTGTTCAGCAACGGCGTGTTCAGCAATGGCTCTGTCGCCTGCCAGGTTCTCCCGCCTTGCCCAACCCCACCGCAGCCCACCGGGCCGATCGTCGACCTCGTCGCTGACGACCTAACTATCTAACCCAGGGCACACAACAGCCAGCCCTAGGCTGATGACCTTGTCCACGACTCAAGGTCATCAGCCATGCCCAAAGGCCCGCATTACTCACTGATCAAATACCGTATGCCCGACTGGCTATACACCAGCGCCTGGCCGCGAGCCCGGGCGTTGGGCCAGGTATCGATGACACACTTGCCGCCCCTGCTGCGCAGCGCAGCCAAAAACCATGGGCCGATCAAAGCCGCCAACGCACGGGCCTGGACCACGCAAAACAGCGTCGACCAACGTCTGAAAGGCCTGCAAGACGTCTACGCGTTCGCCGAGCCCTTGCTCACCCGTGCCCTGCAAGAGCGTCACAAGATCGACCTCGATGTGCGCGCCACCTACCTGTTCCTGGCGCGTGGCAAAGGCACGCTGTTCGAAGGCAGCACCCGCCGTATCCTGTCGCTGCTGGACGCCGCGTTGCAGAACTTTGCCAAGGACGAAATATTTAACGACAGCTCACGCTTTATCACCCGGCCCGACGCACAGGGTCACTTCATGGTCGAGCCGTACAATAAGTACATCAGCATCGCGCAATTGGTCAGCCTGTGCCGTGAGCTGGACCTGGGCGCGCAGTACGCACAACACCTCAAAGAGCACCTGCTACCGACCCAGGCCGCCGACAAGCTGAGCCTGAAAAACCTGGTTATCGACAGCCAGCAAGCTGCGCTGAACAACGCCGCACACCTGGCGCTGCTGCACGGCGACATCCAGGCGGCAACCTTTCACCTGCTGCGACGTACGGTCAAGGGCCAACGGGGGGTGAAGCAGTTTTATCGGTTGCGCATGCAGGGCACCTTGCTCACCGGCATCCTGCTGATTGCCGCGGACCTGGACCGCGCCCGCGGCGTCGTGCCCATCGTGGTGTACTGCCCTCACGACCCCCATGGCGCGATCCAGAATTTCGCCAGTACCCTGGCGTTTCGTAACGCCTTGGCCGAGCGCCTGCAACAACCCGCCTACCGCCAGTTCTTCAGCCAGTTCGTCGATCACGCGCAGCGCGAAGGTTTTTTCGCCAGTGTGCTCAAGCGCCCAACCCTGGCCGCCGAACGTATAGACGGCGACCTGTGGCCGCAGTTGTATGAAGCGGCGTTGAACAAAATCCTTAACGATGGCCGCGACCTGGCCGTGTCCACCGCAGAGGCTGACCGCCGCGCGCGCTGGGCCTGGTGGGACCGCTTCAGCCAAGCCCTGGAAGGCCTGTTCAATGTCGCGCTGCTGGTCATCACCCCGTTCGTGCCGATGCTGGGCGAAGTGATGCTGGCCTACACGGCCTATCAATTGCTCGATGAACTGGTGGAGGGCGTGGTCGACCTGGCCGAAGGTCAAGCGATGGAGGCTGCCGGGCACCTGGTGGGTGTGGTCAGCGATGTGGTGCAACTGGCGGCGTTCGGCGTGGGCGGGCATATGGCGCAGTCAACGTTCGTCAATGGGCTCAAGCCCATCGAGATCAACGGCAAGCAGCGCCTGTGGAACCCCGACCCAAAACCCTATCGGCAAAACCTGCAGCTACCCGCCGACGCGAGCGCCGATGAGTCGGGTTTACACAGCCACCTTGGGCAAAAAATCCTGCGCATCGAGGGTGAGCATTACGCGCTCAGGCAAGACGCTGGCGAGCATCGCGTCGTGCATGCCACGCGAGCGGACGCCTATGCGCCGCCCGCTCGCCACAACAGCAGCCCACGCGCCTGGAGCGATCAACGTCGCCTGGCGGAACTGGGGGCGTTCAACACCGCGCAGCGCGAGCAAATCCTGCGCACCAGCGCCCTCGACCACGCCACGCTACGTGCCGTACAAGCCGACAACCGTGCTGCGCCGCTGCTGGACGACACGCGCAAACGCGTGCGCCTGCACCAACAGGCCAGCGAACTCCCCGCGCAACTGCGCGCCGGCAAACCGGTGGACCAAGACACCTACTGGAGCCCCTACATCGCCTGCGAACTGCCGGGTTGGCCGCAAGACCGGGCGATCCTGGTGTATGAAGACGCCAGCCTGCGCGGCGACCACCTGCGCTATGGCGAGGCCGATGCGCCGCATACCCTGGCTATCAGTCGTGAGGACCTGAACCTGGGCAAACTGCCGGAACGGCTGGTGGATTTTCTCGACGCGCGCCAATTGACCGCGTTGCTCGACGCCCTGCCCGAAGGCCGCGCCGCGCAAATCGATGCGCTGCGCAATCGTATGGCCGACCATCTCAGCCAGCGTCGCGGGCCGATGTTTGCCTACCTGTACCGCCACAGCGAAGACCTCAACAACGCACAGGGCCTGTTGGTGCGCGAGGCCTGCCCCGGCTTGCCCAAGGCCCTGGTGAACAACGTGCTGGCCCAGGCACGGCCACAAGAACTAGCCCTCATGGACAGTGAAAAACGCCTACCCCTGCGCCTGAAAAACATCGCCCGCGAACTGCACTTGCAAGCACGCGGCGCCCATGCGTACCAGGGGTTCTACGACAGCGCGCTGCTGGGCCCCGAGACCGAACAAATGGTGCTCGACACCCTGCGCCTGCACAGCGACAGCCTGGCGGACTGCCACATTGAAATCCGCCAGCACACGCCCATCGCCAACGTGCGCGCCAGCGCCGGGCCAAAGGGTGCTGGCCAACGGCGCCTGCTGCTCAAAACCGATGGGCACTATGAGGTTTACGACGCGCAGCAGACGTTGCTGCACCCAGCTGCGGATTTTTTCGATTCCCTGCTCCACGCCCTGCCCGCAGCCAAACGCCCGGCACCGGAGCACGTGGCCTTCAAAGACTGGGTGATGGACACGTTGCTCACCCCTGAAACCCGGCGTACAACGCTGGCCAGCCCGCACACCCGCGCAACGCCGCCCAGAGACGCCCAGGCACTGGTGCAAAAACCCATGCATTCCGTAAACGCCTGGGTCAGCCAACTCTTCCCCGGCACCCTGCAGCAACGGGTCAAGGCGCTCTACCCCTACGCCGAGCAAGGGCTGATCGACAGCTACGTGCAAACCCTCAACGACCCTGTGCAACGTCAGCGTTTCGAGGCCCGCGAGGAGGAGAAAACCGAGCTGCATCGCGACCTCGCAGACTGGATCAACGACGCCCCCGCCAACGAGACACACAACCAGGGCCTGCACCGCGTGTACCTGGCCAAGGCGCTGCTGCGCGCTTGGGAGGAGAACCTCGGGGCCGATGAAAGCGGCATTCAATTGAGCCTGCAAGGCGTGCGGCTCACCGGCTTGCTGGGGGATTTGCGCCTGCGCGCCCATTTTGAGCATGTGCTGCACCTGGAACTGATCGATGCTCATCTGCTGAACAGCGATACAACCCTGCTGGATCACTTCCCGCACCTGCTCAGCCTCAGCCTGCGCAACAACCAATTGACCGAACTGCCGCAAATCTTGGGCAGCATGCGCTCCCTGATCCACCTGAGCCTGGAGGGCAACCCGATTCAATGGGACCTCGCCAGCCTCGGGCAACTTGGCGAATTGACCCAACTGCGCCAACTGAACCTGACCAGCAACCGCCACATGACCCTCGCCCCCAACCTGAGCCGCCTGCCACACCTGGAGGCGCTGTCATTGCGCAGCACTCCCGTCAATGAGTGGCCTGAGGGGTTGTTCGATCTGCCAAGACCCTGGGGGTTTTACCTGGACCTGCAAAACACGGCAGTCAGCGACATCCCGCAGTTCTTACCCTGGCAACCCGAAGCCGAGTTAGTCGCGCGGGCCCGCCTGGACCGCAACCGCTTGAGCGCGGATGCCGAGCAACGCTTGGTCAGTTATCGCCTGGAACTGGGCCTTGACCCCTATCGCACCTACCCGCCAAAGGGTGACTCCACCTACTGGCTGGAACTGGAAACCGCCGAGGACCAAGCCTGGATGCAGCAGGTATGGCTGGACATCGAACAAGAGCACGGCTCCCAAGGTTTTTTCGAAGTGCTCAAAAGCCTGGAACCCAACGGGCCGTTTGAAGCAGACCACGACGCCGAGTTGTACGAACTCGGGCGCGGTGACTTGAGCGATAAGGTCTGGCGCATGCTGCTGGCCATGGAAGATGATGCTGACTTGCGCACGCGCCTGTTTCAGATGGCCAGCAACCCGGTGACCTGTGCCGATGCGGGCGCGCATATCTTCAATGCGATGGGTTTTGAGGTGCAATTGGTCGAGGCCAATCGCGACCTGCGCGGCACATTGCGCGAAATGAAACTGGCCCACCTGGCCCGTGGCAAGTCGCGCCTGGACCGCCTCAACCGCGTGGCCCAGGACGACATCCGCCAGCGCATCAAGCCCCGCGAAGAAGGCGGCGCAGGCCTGCGCTTCAGCACCGACGTGGTCGACGGCCAACCCGGCACAGTGGACGAGGTAGAGGTGTACCTGGCGTATCACACAGGGTTGAAGACCCGGCTCAAAGTGCCTTGGGTATCGCCGCATATGCGTTACCGCGCCACCGCCGAGGTGGGCCTCACACGCCTGAACCACGCCTTCGACCAAGTGGTGCGCCTGGAGGCCAATGACGGGCTGGTGGATGGGATGTTGCAGCAGCCCTTCTGGGACCGCCACCTGCGCGAAACCCACGCGGCGCAATTCCAGGCCAGCCTGGCGCGGGCCCACGAAATCAGCGGTAACCTCGACGACCTGATGTTTGCCCAGAACCAGTGGGCCAACGCCGACACCCAGGAGCGCCTCGCGTTGAAACCAGAGTTGCTGCGCCAGGCCGACGCCCTTGGCGTACCCCACGACGAGGTACTCAGCGGCCAGCCGATGACGCCCCAGACGTACGAGCGCATCCTCGCCGCCGGTTTTACCGAAGACGTGCCCAGCGAACAAAACCTGGCCCGCCGCCTGACCCGCGAAGTGTTGCAGCAACTGGACACCTACGAGCCCACCCCCTAACCCCTGCGCAACACCGCCTTTGTGGTGGGCGGGTAAAAATTAACCTGTGGCGAGGGAGCTTGCTCCCGTTGGACTGCGCACCAGTCCCATTCTTTTAAACAAAGAGCGGGGCCGCTTCGCGACCCAGCGGGAGCAAGCTCCCTCGCCACAAGTAAGGGTTTGCGCTTAACTGACTGGCATTAGGACAAGCCCGCTCACTACGGGGCAATGGCGTCAAATACCATGTGCACCGTGCCGAAATAGTTCCCCGGGCGATAATCATCGTCCGGCTTGATCGCCGCGATTTCCAACCCCACCCGCTTGCCCGGTCGGGCGTCGGCGGTGGACACCACCTCGCTCTGGGTGAGGCCCAGTTCCACCTCGTTGAACGTGACCCGCAACGCCACGTGGTCGGTACCGTTGGACAGGTACGCCGCCTGGTCCAGCCGAGCACCAATCGCCCCGCCGACGTTTTTCACATCGAACGGCGCACGCAGCGGCGCCAGTTGCGAAGTCACCGGGTTGTACGCCAACTTTTGCTCACGCTGCACCAGTCGCGGGTCCACCGGCAGCACATAGAAGTCGGCGGTGGGGATGGTCACGGAGACCTCGAAGGTTTCGCGCTCGACGGCAGCCTCCAGTTGGCTCACCGACAGCCCGAGGACGATGACCAGAATGACCAGCGCTAGGATCTTGTACATGTGTTCACCTGTCACGAACGGCCCGGGCATCAGCCCTTGACCTCGATTTTTTTGGTCTGGTCGCCTTCGATCAGGCTGAAGCGGTATTCACGCCCGGGCTGTTTGTCGAACCCGTAGGAGCGACCGGCACGGATGTGATGGCGCAGGGTCGGGCGGCACTCTTGCGGCGATGCGGCGGAGCAGTCCTTGAACTCATCGACCACCACCACGCTGTTGCCATTGTTGTTGAGGGTGTAGCGCTTGCCGTCGTCCTGGATCGCCGTGTCGAAGCGGGTGTTTTTCGGCCGCACGAAGAACACCGTGCCGTACCCCGCCAATACCCGTACGCCTGCCGCCAGGCTCTCTTTGTAGTCGGCGCGCTCTTCATCGGTGACGGCAAAGTCATCCTCGGCCTGGGGCACCACCGGCACAAAACGCACGCGGAAGTAGCGCTCCTTGTCGCGGTTGCCCATGAACAACAGGCGCGTGCCCTGGGTGCCATTGGCCGGCACGATCAGCCGCGCCGGGCTGGCCATCAAGCCGTCACGGGCAGCGGCACCGGCCTGGTTTTGCAAAGGCACTTCGCGGTAGCTGCCGTCATCGGAGTAGATCATTTCAAGGATATTGACCTTGACGAATGCAGTGGACGTACCGCCATTGAATACCCGTTTCATGTAGGTACTTTTATCGCCGCTGAGGTAGTCGTACACCACCCCCACATTGATCTGCGGCCCGGCCTGCGCGCCAAGGGATACCAGCGAGAGCGTGCACAGCATCAACAAACGTTTCATTCACTCAACCTCATTTTTAAGCGCTTTAGACTTCCGAATCCCACACCACAGTGACAGTGCCCGTGTAGGTGCTGCCGGGCTGCCCGAGCATCTGCTCGACGGCATCGGCCTTGATTTCGAAATGCAGGGTGGAAGGCTTGCGGTCGACGTACATCGACGGCTGGAACTGTTCGGTGCCGCTGCCATCCAGACGCAAGGGCAGGCGGTTGACCGGGCGACCGGTCGCGTCGCTCAAGCCGGGCGGCAAGCTGACGGCGACGTCGAGCGGCACTTGGTGACCGGCCGCGTTGCGCACGCTGCAGGTGTTGCCCAGAGGCTCGGCGCATTCGAGGGTCATCTTGAATTGGGAGCTGGCCCATAGGTTGACGGTTTGGTCGCGGAACAGCCGGCTCGGCTTGCGCCCGTTTTGCAGCCAGGCTTGCCAGCCGCCCTGGGGCTCAAGCTGGATGCGGTTGCCTCCGGGAGGCACTTCGACCTTGAGGTGGTGGTCAACGTCCAGGATGAAGTTGAAGGTCAGGGTGTCGTCGGTTGGGATCATGATGTCGCCGAAATCAAAATCCGCGCTCGGCCCGATGGTGTAGGTGGTGGTACCAACGTATTGGCCTGCGTCCATTTTCAATGGATTGGGGGTTTTCAGCTCGTACGAATACTCGAACGTTTCGTAAAACAGAGTTGAAATGTCCTTGGCCGCAGGTACTGCGCAGGCACCGATGCCGACCGGCGTAATCCACGACCACAACAAATATCGATCGTTGCCAATCGCGTAGCCTGTGGGCAAGCAAGGCCTAATCGCGTATTGCCACCCACCAGTGCCGTAGAGCCAAAGCCACCGGTCTGAGACTGGCAACACGTACTTACCCCCAATGCCCGCAATTCTGACTTGCAGCGTTTCAGTTTTCGCGGTCACCACATTGGTCACCACTAAGTCCCGCCATTCGGTAGGCACCTTGAACATTGCGCCTTTGCGTGGATCCGTGTGATTGCCCACGATGGGGCCATTGGAGTTGAACTGAACAGCAGTGGTCCGAATACTGAAAATCCCCAACTGCTTGCACCGCTCGGGAATATGCCAAGGGCAAATGCCGCTTTCCGGGGTGGTGTTCTTGAACCGGTTGATCATCGGGTTGGACGGGTCAGGGCGAAATTGCGCAGTTATTTCCTGAACCAACGCCTGGGCGGTTCCAGCCGCCAGGCACGCCCACAAGCCCATGACATACAGTGCGGTTTTTCCAGCGCCCCGCGATAGCTTGACTACAGTCATCCGGCTCACCCTGCTGTTGCCAGGCTGGAACTGTTTTCCGCCAGGGTGTCCGGCGTACAACGCAAATCCCCAATCATCAACACATCACTCTCCTGTCGCGTATTACTCGGGTCGAGCCGGAATTGGCACAACAACTGGTTGGCATAGCGCACTTCCAGGGTCGGCGCGCCGGCGGTCATTTCCATCGAGAAGAAACCGTCCACTTCGCTTACTGCACGGCTGGCGTGGTTGATCACCTGATGGCCCCGCAGCGGCTGGCCGGTTTCATCCACCAGGCGCCCGAGCACGGTCACGGTCTTCATGACGCTGACCTTGCGGTACTCCACGCCGCCCTTGTTCAGGTGGTAGTTGCTGCGTGGCGGCTGAATGTTGGCGGCCGGGGGGTGGTTGCCTTCGAAGTCGAACGCGAGGGTGCTGTTCTTGTAAGCGGTGATCGGCACAAAGTTGCGCCCTGGCCGCAAGCGCGTGCTGCCGCCGGTCAAGTCATCGGCGCGCAGAGTGATGTCGTCGACGTCGGTTTCGACGTCCACGATCATCCCTGCCCCGCCGCCCTGGGGCTGGCTGCTCAGCACCACCGCGCCGCCGCCCACTGCCACGGTGCTGCTGAGGTTCAGGCCACCGGACAGGCGACCGTTGAAGGACGACCGCTGTGCGTAGGTGTCACCGTAGAGCGCATCATTCTGAAAGCTGGCGCGACCGGACAAACCTACGCCATAGGTATCGGCCAGTACCGTGCCGGAGACGCTTTGCAGCAAGTGGTCTTCAAGGGTCTTGGTGTAAGTGAGCGAACCGTTATGGTCGCGGGTACCATCGCGCGCGGTGCGGGTGCCGATGCTGGCCGACCACTGCTCGCCCGGTGAGCCGAGGGCCACGCTGACACTGAGATCGACGCCACGGTTGCGGTTGTCACCGGTGCTGGCAGTAGCGGGCCGGTCGAATACCGAGAGGCGCCAGTTGGCATCGCTGCCAAAGAACGTGCCGCGCTCGGTCCAGCCCACATCCAGGCCCACCCCCTCGATGTTGCCTTGGCTGTAGGACAACCGCGAGTTGATCGAACTCGTGTTGCTCAAGCGATGGTTAAGGGACAACGACGTATTACTGGTCTGGCCGATGAACACGTTGCGCTGACGCACGCGCGTGCCGTCCGGCAGCACTTCATAGGTATTGGTGGTGTCGAGCCAGCTGCGGTTGTGGCTGAACACCACGCTGCCGGCGCCATAGCTATACAGGGTTTGCAGGTCCAGGCCGGTGCCGTGGTCCTGGGTCTGGTAGACGTTGGCGTAGAGACTGAGGCTATTGCCCAGGGTCCAGTCGATGGACGTGCCGTATTGCATGGCTTCGCGCACTTTGCGCGTCGACAGGCCAAGGATCACCCGTGGGTGCGCCAAGTAATTGAGGCCGGCGCCGTAGGTCAGGAACCCGCTGGACTGCTCGTCCCAGTTGCTCAGCAGTTTGCTTTCGCGCCCGACAAAAGTGTTATAGCGCCAGCGCTCGTCGAGGTTGCGCCAGTTGTTGGGCTTGTAGATCAGCTCCTGGGTGGTGGATGTGGTGAGGCCATCTTCGATCAGGCGCACTTCCACTTCGTAGATACCGCCGGGCAAGGGCCGCGTATCCAGGGTTTGCAGGCCGGCGGCGACCGGCTGCGTATTGATCAGCAGGCCGGCACGGTAGATCTCCACCGAGGCCTGGCGGCTGGCGGTGACATACACCGGGTACACGCTGGGCTTGGGGTTGTTGACCACCAGGCTGTCGGAACTGCCGTACATCAGCCCCATGGCGGTGTCGGGGTTGGCGCCGAACGAGCGGATCTGCCGGGTGAGGCCGTTGGAGCCGGGAGTGAAATAGCCCAGGCGCACGAAGTTGCCTTCGAGTTCGCGCTGGGTGTAGAGCTCGTGCATGGCGTGATACAGCGTGGTGTCGTTGCCGCCGATACGCGACAACTGCAGGTTCATGGCCTGGGTCCAGTTGCCCATGCTGGAGCTGGCGACAAGGCCATAACGGCCGCCGACGGCTTCGTTCTCGCCACCGGTAACGTTCAATTGGTTATTGACGATCAGGCCAAGACTGCCGGTGTCCGGTTGATCATAAAACTGTTTGATCTGGGCATTGCGCTCAACGTTCTCGGTGAGAATCGACACCAGAGAGTTTTCCAGGCTGTAGTGCACGGCCAACAGTTGCGACGGGCAACTTTGTTGGCAACTTCCCAGCCGCAGGCCTTGTTGCAGAAGTTGCTCCCAAGTTGCACGAGTGGTGGCAGAGACGGGGCTATCGCCGATATCATTGAATTGCAGCAGCGTAATACGATCATCGCGCCCTAATACAATCATGGCTTCGCCCAGGAACTGTTGATCCAGTTCCACGCGCACTGCCAATGGCACATCGAAAAAGTGTTGTTCAAAATCTTCTGGCAGTCCCTTGGACTGAGATAACAGACTGCCGGGCGTGGTGCCGGGGGTCGCTGGCGCGGCCAGCGCACTGGCGCACAGCAAGAGCGCAAGCGCGCCCGCAATTGGCGTCATCGAAAACATGGACGGAATACTCGTCGGTACGGACAGTCGGGACGGTTGAACCAGGCCGGCGTTCGGGGAGGAAGGCGCCGGCCGGTCTTTTCATACCCCCATGGCCAGGGCGGCCTGGGGGTTACACACCCGCTGGAATCAACGTGGTACTGCGTCGAAGATCACGGTGTAGCTGGCGGTGTACAGGCCGTTCTGGGTGTCTGCCGGGCGAGCCGGAGCGATCACCAGGTCAGCCTGGGTGCCTGGGGTAGATTGTGGATCATCGACCACTTCCTGCGAGGTGCCCGTCAGAACCACGCCGTTGAAGGTGTTGGTCAGGGCAATGCTGTCCGAACCGTTGTACAGCGCAGCGGCGGTTGGGCCGCCTTCGATGTAGGCATTGACCGAACCGTCGGTGTTTTTCACATCGAAGGTTGCCCGCAGGGAACTGAGTTCACCGCTGACAGGGTTGTAGTTCATGGTCTCGTCTTTACCGAAGTTCGGGTCACGAGGCTGCGCGTGGAACTGCTTGGTTGGAATATCGGCCGTGATGCTGATGGACGAGCGTGCGTCATCGGCAGCGATGGCGATGGAGGAACTCAGGGCGGCCGCAACGAATGGGACAGCTACGGCGAGTGTCTTGAACATGGTGATTACCTGTCATCTAAAGAGGGGTTCTTAGAAGCAGTTGAAAAACGACACGCTTTCCAACTATTTGCATTGCAAGTCGGTGACTTGTTCAACGCCAGGCAAGTATCCAGCTCACGGTCCTTAAAGTAAGCAGGCGAATTCACTTAGTTGCGTAGCTTTGTAACACTACAACCGATAGGAAACTTATGGCTTTTTGCCAAAACTTAAAAATTGACTGTAAGACATAGACTACGCGAGACTTAATGAGAACTCTTTAGTTGCGCGCTTATCCGTAAGAATAGGATTACACCCAATAAAAAACAACCGAATTTATTAGACTTAATCCACTCAACGCTTAACTTGAGTAGTTGCTCTAGCTTATCTCGCCGTCACGCGCGAGCGACCTGAGTGACGGAATGCCGTCCGTCGGACGCTCTTGCCAGCCAATTAAGATATATCTTACGTTATATCTAGACACACACAGAGGCGCCTATCCATGCGAGACCATCCTCATCCACGCGACGGTTTTGACCCGCGCTCCGGCCGCGGTCGCGGCCCCCGGGTATTTGCACCCGGCGATTTGAAATTGCTGCTGCCGGCGCTGATCGCCGAGCAGCCGTGCCACGGCTATGACCTGATCCGCCGCATCGAAAGCCTGTTCGACGGCGCCTACACCCCCAGCCCCGGCGTGATCTACCCGACCCTGACCTTCCTGGAAGAAAGCGATTTGATCCAGGGCGACGCCGATGGCGGAAAAAAACGCTACACAATCACCGACGCCGGTCGTCTCTTCTTAAGCGAGCAAGCGGTCGCCCTGGACGGCGTGCGCATGCGCATCGACGTGAGCAAACGCTCACTGCGCGGCCATGACCGCCCGCCCGAGATCCACGAGGCTGTGCACAACCTGCGCCACGCCTTGCACTCGCACCACGGGCGCTGGAGCCCGGAAGAAATCGTTCGTGTCGCGGCGCTGCTCAATCGCACCGCTCAAGCCATTGCCGACGGGAAAGACCAATGAATACTCAAGTCATCCACCGCGTTACCCACGAAATCAAACGCCGCCGCCTGCAAGTGTTGCGGGTGGTCGATATCACGCCACGCATGCGTCGTATCACCCTGGGCGGGCCTGAGCTGGCGGGGTTTGTCAGCCTGGGGGCCGACGATCACATCAAGCTGCTGTTCCCACAGAACGCCGCTGAACAGGCTGCACTGGAAAGCCCGACCTTCACCATCAAGGGCGACGGCCCGCAGCCGGCCATGCGCGACTACACGCCACGTCGCTTTGACCTGAGCATCGGCGAACTGGATATCGACTTCGTGCTGCACGGCGATGGCCCCGCGTCCACTTGGGCCGAGCAGGTGCAGGTCGGCCAGCACCTGTACATCGGTGGGCCACGGGGCTCTTTGATCGTGCCGGATATCTTCGACAGCTACTTGCTGATCGGTGATGAAACCGCCCTGCCCGCCATCGCGCGGCGCCTGGAAGAATTGTCGGCGGGGCGTAAGGTGCTGGCGGTGATTGAGATCGCCAATGCGCAAGAACAGCAGCCGCTGCAAAGCGCCGCCGATGTTGAAGTGATCTGGGTGATCCGTGGCCAGGCTGACCTGCTCGAAACCGTTCAAAACCTCACGTTGCCGAGCGGTTCGCTGTACAGCTTCGTGGCGACTGAAACCAAGTTGTCACGCCGTGTGCGCCGCGTGCTGCTGGACACGCACAAGGTCAATGAGGACTACCTCAAGGCCGTGGGTTACTGGCGTGCCGATGGCAGCGAAGAGGAATGATCAGCGCCGGGGCTTGATCAGCTTATCCAGCCCCACCACCGCCAACGCGATCAGCACAAAGCCCAGCAAAATCCCCCCGGCATTCACAAACACCTGTGGATAGCCGAGGGTGCTCACGTCAATGAACGGGTACTGATACTGCCCGAGCAGATCCCCCCGCAACAGTGCGTAAGCGAAGTACACCAGCGGGTAAATCACCCAACCGCCGATGTGCTTCAAGCGTAAATCGCCCTTGGGCACACACCGCCACCAGTAGATGAAAAACAGCACCGGCATCACGTCGTGCAGCAACTCATCGGCGATGAACTGGAAGCCTTCGGGCTGCCACAGATGGCGCAGCAGCAGGTTGTACGCCAGGCCTACCACCAGGATGCTCACGGCGATGCCACTGCAGATTACCGGCGCAAGGAAAAACCGCTTCGCAGGGGAATCACGTTTCACCAGCGCATAGCTCAACACCACCACCGCCAGGGTGTTGGTGAGCACGGTGAAGAAGCTGAAAAAGTTGATCAACCCGCCCAACAGGCTGGCACCGGATTCCCAGCGCGAATAGAAAATCAGGTATTGCTGGATCGCCAACCCCGCCCAACCGGCCAGCGCCGCTGCCGCCACGAACCGCTTCATCGAATCAATCCAGCGGGCGTTTGGTGCGCATCAGTTTTACGTACAAGCCTTCGACTTTCTCCCGTGCCCAGGGAGTTTTGCGCAGGAACGTCAGGCTCGACTTGATGCTGGGGTCGCTCTTGAAACAGCGGACATCAATGCGCTCGGCCAGGCCTTCCCATTCGTAGTGTTCCACCAGGGTGGTGAGGACGTGCTGCAAGGTCACGCCGTGGAGTGGGTCGTTGCTTGTCGCGGTCATGCCGGGCCTTTTACAAAAAAGTAGAAATACAGCCGATCACTTTAGCACGAACCAAAAAGTTCCCGTTCACAGCCAAAAAGAGATGTTATATTGTAACTATTGTTATCAACTCTTTAGTCGTTTTGCCAAGGAATGTGTCCGATGTCCTTCTCTTCTCTATGGCGCTTGTCCCCGCTTGCCGCCGCCCTGTTGATAGGCTCCGAAGCCCACGCGCTTGAACTGCAACCCCAAGTCATCACCGGCAACCCGTTGGGCAGCGAACAGCTCGCCTCGCCCACCACCGTGCTGGAAGGCGATGACCTGACCCTGCAACAAAAAGGCAGCCTCGGCGAGACCCTCAACAAGCAGCCGGGTGTGTCCTCGTCGTACTTCGGCCCCGGCGCCAGCCGGCCGATCATCCGTGGCCAGGACGGCGACCGCATTCGTATTCTGCGCAATGGCGTGGGCGCGCTGGATGCTTCGTCGCTGTCCTACGACCACGCGGTGCCGCTGGACCCGGTCAACGTCGACCGCATTGAAATCGTGCGCGGCCCGGCGGCGCTTTTGTATGGCGGCAGCGCCATTGGCGGCGTGGTCAACACCTTCGACAACCGCATCCCCACGGAAGCCATCGAAGGCATCCACGGCGCTGGCGAATTGCGCTACGGCGGCGCCGACACCACCCGCAGCAGCGCGGGCAGGTTGGAAGCGGGTAACGGCACCTTCGCCCTGCACCTGGATGCGAATGCGCGGGAATTCAACGACCTGAAAATCCCCGGCCAGGCCCGCAGCCGTCACGCACCGGAAAGCGACGACGCACCGGGTAAAAACGGCCGCCTGGGCAACAGCGATGGGCGCCAGGACGGCGGTGCCGTGGGCGGTTCCTACACCTGGGACGACGGTTATGCTGGTTTGTCCTACAGCAATTACGACGCGAACTACGGCTCCCCGGCCGAGCAGGACGTGCGCATCCGCATGAAGCAGGATCACTACGCGTTCGCGTCGGAGATTCGCAACCTGCAAGGCCCGTTTACCTCGGTAAAACTCGACGCGGGTTACACCGACTACGAACACCGCGAAATCGAAGGCGGCGAAACCGGCACGATCTTCAAGAACAAAGGCTACGAAGCGCGCGTTGAAGCCCGACATCAGCCGATTGGCCCGTTCGATGGCGTCGTCGGTGCCCAAGTCACCCGCAATGAATTTTCGGCCCTCGGTGAAGAAGCCTTCGTGCCGCAGACCGACACCAATGCCGGCGCGCTGTTCATCCTCGAAGAAATGCAGGCCACCGAACGCCTGAAACTCAGCCTCGGCAGCCGCCTGGAACACACCAGCGTCGACCCGGACGCCAAGGGTAACGCGCGTTTTGCCGGGGCCGACAAATCCAACGATTTCACTGCAGGCAGCCTGTCGTCCGGCGCGGTCTACACCCTCACGCCAGTCTGGTCCCTGGCCGCAACCCTGGGCTACACCGAACGCGCGCCGACCTTCTACGAGCTGTATGCCAACGGCGCCCACGTCGCCACCGGCACGTACGAACTGGGCGATGCCAACCTGAAGAAAGAAAAAGCCGTGTCCAGCGACCTGGCGCTGCGCTTTGACAACGGCACTCACAAGGGCAGCTTCGGCGTTTTCTACAGCCGCTTCTCCAATTACATCGGCCTGTTGGGCAGCGGTCGCACGCTTAACGATGAAGGTGAAGAAGACGCCGGCGGCATCCCCGAGTACAAATACTCCGGCGTGCGCGCCCGTTTCGCCGGCTTTGAAGCCCAGGATCACTGGAAACTTGGCGAAAGCGCCTACGGCAAGTTCGCCTTGGAGCTGTCGGGCGACTACACCCGCGCCACCAACCTGGACACCGGCGAAGCCTTGCCGCGTATTGCACCGCTGCGCTTGAACAGCGGCTTGCTGTGGGAACTGGACCGCTGGCAGGCGCGCATCGACGTGGAACATGCGGCAGGCCAAGGCCGTGTGCCGGATAACGAGAGTGGCACCGATGGCTACACCACCTTGGGGGCGAGCGCGGGTTATCGCTTCAACATGGGTGGCAGCCAGTGGTTGGCGTTTGTGAACGGTGAAAACCTGACCAACCAGACTGTGCGCTATGCCAGCTCGATCCTGCGGGATATTGCGCCGGCGCCGGGGCGGAGTGTGCAGTTCGGCGTGCGAACCACTTTCTAAAGCTCCACCCATTCAAAGGAAGCCCGCTCACCACAATCACTGTTACCAATTCAGAAAAGATGCATATCGCGATTCGTCCTTTCTCTCCAAGACAACTCCCTTTATCCTTGCCCGCAACAAACTGAAACGTTTCACTTCCGCGGTCGACCCCATCTTGCCGAAACCCCCACTCTTTCAAGACAGCGCTGTCTTACATCGACCTGCGCCTGGGGATAAATCGCCCGTCTGTGGATAACCCCACTTATCCCCAGAAAAACCGAATTTACGCTGAACCAAGCCCGTGTCGAATCGTCATCTACAGTGAAGAAACACGGGGATACATAATTCCAACGTCACGGAGAAACACACTATGAGCACTGATGGTGCTTCGAGCCCTAGCCGCCTGCTGCCCAGGCTGCTCGGCGTCTTGCTGCTAATCATGGGCCTGGCCTTGCTGGCCGGGGGTATCAAGCTGACGATGCTTGGCGGGTCGCTGTATTACCTGCTGGCCGGTATCGGCATCACCTTGACCGGCATCCTGCTGCTGGCCACCCGTCGCGCCGCGCTGGGCCTGTACGCACTGGTGCTGTTCGCCAGCACGGTGTGGGCCCTGTGGGAAGTCGGCCTGGATTGGTGGCAGTTGGTGCCGCGCCTGGCGCTGCTGTTTGCCCTGGGCATCGTCATGTTGCTCCCGTGGTTTCGCCGTCCGTTGCTGCGTGGCCAACCTGCCCCGCTGGGCACTGGCGCGCTGAGCGTGGCCGTGGTGCTGGCGGGTGCTACCGCCCTGGCCAGCCAATTCACCAACCCCGGTGAAATGGTCAAGACCGGCCAACTCGACCGCGATGCAGTCCCTGGCATGGCCAGCGCTGCACCGACACAGGCGGATGGCGACTGGAACTCCTACGGCCGTTCGGCCTACGGCGATCGCTACTCGCCACTGGCGCAGATCACTCCGGAAAACGCCCATAAGCTGGTGCCGGCGTGGACGTATCGCACCGGCGACATCCCTGGCCCGAACGATCCAGGCGAGACCACCGCAGAAAACACCCCGCTGAAAGTCAACGGCATGCTCTACGTGTGCACGCCGCACAGCCAGGTGATTGCGCTGGACCCGGACACCGGCAAGGAAATCTGGCGCTTCGATCCGAAGATCAGCAGCATGGGTGCCGAGAACTTCAAGGGCTGGGCGCACATGACCTGCCGGGGCGTGTCGTATCACGATGACGCCGCCTACGCTTCCGAGCAGAGTCCGACTGGCAGCGCCAGCCCGGCTGCCGCACCGAATGCCTGCCCGAAACGCATCTTCGTGCCGACCGCCGACACCCGTCTGATCGCCCTCAACGCCGACACCGGCAAGATGTGCGAAGACTTCGGTGACAAAGGCCAGGTCGACCTGCGAGCCAACATTGGTGGTTTCGCCCCCGGCGGTTACTACTCCACCTCGCCACCGGCCGTGACCAAGAACCTGGTCGTGATCGGCGGTCACGTCACCGACAACGTCTCCACCGACGAGCCGAGCGGCGTGATCCGCGCGTTCGACGTGCACACCGGCAAGCTGGTGTGGAACTGGGACAGCGGCAACCCGGACGACACCACCCCGTTGGCCGAAGGCAAGACCTACACCCGCAACTCGCCGAACATGTGGTCCATGTTCGCCGTGGATGAAAAACTCGGCATGCTCTACCTGCCGATGGGCAACCAGATGCCCGACCAATACGGCGGCGACCGTACCGAAGATTCGGAAAAATACAGCGCCGGCCTGACCGCCCTGGACATCGACAGCGGCCACGTGAAGTGGACCTTCCAGTTCACTCACCATGACCTGTGGGACATGGACGTGGGCGGCCAGCCGTCGCTGATCGACATCAAGACCGAAGCCGGCGTGAAGCAGGCGGTGATGGCGTCGACCAAGCAAGGCAGCATCTACGTGCTGGACCGTGCGACCGGCCAGCCGGTAGTGCCGATCCACGAAGTTGCTGTACCGCAAGGCGCAGTGGCTGGCGATCACACTTCGCCGACCCAACCGAAGTCCGACCTTAACTTCATGCCACCGCCGCTCAAAGAGCGTGACATGTGGGGCGTGACGCCGTTCGACCAACTGCTGTGCCGCATCGATTTCAAATCCATGCGCTACGACGGGGCCTTCACGCCACCTTCGCTGCAAGGTTCGATCGTTTACCCAGGTAACTTCGGCGTGTTCGACTGGGGTGGCATTTCCGTCGACCCGGTGCGCCAGATCGCGTTCGTGAACCCGAGCTACATGGCATTCAAATCCAAGCTGATCCCAGCCGCCGACATTGCCAAGCAAGGTCCACGCGTCAGCGAAACCGAAGGCGTGCAGCCGAACAAAGGCGCGCCGTACGGTGTGATCCTCGAAGCGATGCTGTCGCCAATGGGCCTGCCGTGCCAGGCACCGGCGTGGGGTTACGTGGCAGCGGTCGACCTGACCACCCACAAGACCATTTGGATGCACAAGAACGGCACCGTGCGTGACAGCGCGCCGGTTCCGATCCCACTGACCATGGGCGTACCTAGCCTGGGCGGCACGTTCACCACCGCCGGTGGCGTGGCGTTCCTCAGCGGTACGCTCGACCAGTACCTGCGTGCCTATGACGTGAAAAACGGCAAGCAACTGTGGGAAGGCCGCCTGCCAGCGGGCGCGCAAACCACTCCGATGACCTACACCGGTAAAGACGGCAAGCAGTACGTGCTGGTCATGGCCGGCGGTCACGGCTCCCTGGGCACCAAGCAGGGTGACTACGTGATGGCGTTCAAACTGCCGGAGTAAGCTTCACTGGCAGTAAAACAAAGGCGGCTACCGGTCAAGGTAGCCGCCTTTTTTGTGCCGGTTAAATCGGCACACGCTCGCGACGCATCCACATCTCGAACGCCATGGCATTCAACGGCCGGCTGATCAGGTAACCCTGGGCAGTGTCGCAATTCCACTGTTTGAGCAGCTTGAGGCTGGGGGCGAATTCCACGCCTTCGGCCACTACCTTGAGACCGAGGTTGTGGCTCATCTCGATGGTGGAACGCACGATCACCCCGTCGCCACTGGTGCTGTCGAGGTTGCGTATGAAGGATTGGTCGATCTTCAACTCCTGCACCGGCAGGCGCTGCAATTGCGCGAGCGATGAATAGCCGGTGCCAAAGTCATCCACCGACAAACTGATGCCACAGCCGCGCAGCTGCTCCAGCACACTGAGGGCCTGTTGCGGGTTGTGCATGATCGCGCTTTCGGTGATCTCGAAAATCAGCTGCTCGGCCTCCACCTGATACTGCATCAACAGCGCAGTGACCCGAATTGCCAGGTCATCATCGGCCAAATCGTCCACCGAGATATTCACCGACAGCTGGATCAGCATGCCGCGTTGCGCCCACTCGGCGACCTGGCGGATGGCTTCTTCGATCACCCACAGGGTCAGGCTGCTCATGCTGCCGGTGCGTTCGGCCAAGGGGATGAACTCTGCCGGAGACACCTGGCCGAGGGTCGGGTGCTGCCAGCGCAACAAGGCCTCGGCCTGGCGTACATGGCCGTGCTTGAGATCGAGTTTGGGCTGGTAGCACAGGAACAACTCGCCCTCGATGGCGGCGCGGCGCAGGTCGCGGATCAAGGTGATCTGGCGTTGGTGGGCCAGGTCGCGGTCCTGCTGATAAATCTGCAAATGCCCCGGCAGGCTGGCCGCGTCATGCCTGGCGATGGCGGCGCGGCCGATCAGCTCCTCCACCTGCTGGCCGTCAGCCGGGTAGGCGGCGATGCCGATGCTCACCTCGTGGCGCAACTCGTCATTGCCGATGCGCTGGGGTTCGGTGAGCAGTGCGTAGAGACGGTCGGCGCGGGCCACGGCGCGGTCGACCTCGGTGTTTTCCAGCAACAGCAGAAACTCACTGCCGGCGATACGCGCCGCCGTATCGCTGGCCAACAGGCTCATGGACAGGCAGCGACTGGCCTCGCGAAGCATTTCCTCCACGCCTTCAGGGCCGAAGCCTTCGTTGATCACCCGATAATTTTCGATGCCGACGTACAACAACACCACGGGCCGCCGCGCACTGATCGCACTGCCCAGGCGTTCCATGGCCAGGGCGCGGTTGGGCAAACCGGTGAGCGGGTCATGCAAGGCGTTGTGCGCCAACTGCCGCTCGCGCACGGCGATACCGCTTTGCATCGCGTTGAAGGCGCGGGCCAGCAAGCCGAATTCATCATGGCTACGCACCCGCACTGGCGTGCGGTAATCACCGGCACCGATACGCTCGGCCGCCTGCACCAAGGCGTTGAGCGGGCGCGATACCCGTCGCGCCAGAAACAACGCACCGGCCAACGACACCAGCAGCACTGCCAGGGCAATCCCGAGGAACTGCCGGTCCAGCGGCGCAAAGGATTCCAGGGCGTGGTCCAGCGGACTCTGCAGCAGCACCCGCACGTCATCGCCGTCGCCGGTGTTGGCCAGCGGCAACACCTGGCTGAGTACACGCTGACCATAGAACACGTGGATCTTCGGCTCGGGGTCGACATGCCCTTCGCGCAACAGGCTGAGCGTGCCGGCCTGGTAAGCATCCGGCTGGGTGCTGTACAGCGGGCCCGGCGTGCCGTTTTGCACACTGAGGAACGACACCTCCAGGTTGCTCATGGAGCGCAGTTCATTGGCGAACAGCTTGTCCATGGGGAAGCCCATGACGATGCGCGCGATAGGCAACTCTTCGATCACTTCATCCTGCACCAGCAGGTACGGCCGTCCATCCAGGGCCACGATCAGCATCTGCAGGCCTGAGCGTCGTGCATGGCGCAGGGCGTCGTCATAGGGGAACGGTTGGCCGCGCGTGAGGATGGGCAAGGTGCTGACCATGACCTTACCGTCCAGGCCCAGCACAAACACTTCGCTGGAACGGATGCCCGTGCCGTGGCGACGCAGGGCGGCAAGAATCGGCACAGTCTTGCCTTCGGCCACGGCTTGTTTGAACGGGAGGTCGACGGTCAACCAGTCGAGACCGTATTGCAGGCGACGCCCGCGCAGGTCGATCAGGCGCTCGAACACCTGGCTGCCGGTTTGCAGTTGGACTTGCGCCTGGTTTTCCACAGCGCGGGTGGTGGCGGTCTTGACGGCGAAATAGGTGGCGGCGACCACCACCAGCAGTAACAGCGCCAGCACCCCGGCGATGCGGGTTTGGAACGTATGGCGCCACCTCATTGCAGTGCCCTCTGGCAGCGTTCGCCTCTCTCTGCCACTACGTCCCTTTGTCATGTGCATTCCTTGCGACTGCTGACCTGGCGTCAAAAAAATATCCATTTGGATTAAATATTAGGTCTTAGGAGATTAGCTGGGACTTGGGTTAAGTGCACCCAATAAAAGCGGGGAGTTTGGTGGCGGTTTTTTGGCGACAATGGGTTGGCTAGGGGGCATATCCGTTATTTGGGTAATGGCTGATAGGGGTTCCGCCCTTACGGCGGGTCACTTTTGAAAAGAGCCGGAATGCCGGCCCAGCCAAAAGTAACCAAAAGGCTCTTGCCCCAACACTCGGCACCTCGCCTAGGCTCGGTGTGCCCTCACTCCGGCCAGCGTGTTTAACGGGGCGCCTAAGATCAAAATCAAAATCAAAAGCGCGGCGGCCTGGTAGCCGACCGGTTTCTGGAAGCCGCTCTCGGTCCAAATGTGGGCTTGCTCGCGAAGGCGGTGTGTCAGCGATTACATCTCTGACTGATCCACCGCTTTCGCGAGCAAGCCCGCTCCCACAGTTTTGATCTCCTATATCAGGTAGATATCAATCTGCTCTGGCTCTGGCTCTGGCTTTGTTTTTGATTTTGATCTTAGGCGCCCCGTCAAACACGCTGGCCGGAATTCGATAGGGATTTGGGGGGTAAACCGGCAGGGATGCCGGTTTAGCCGCCCCGCGCCATGGATGGCGCGTGGCGGCGGCCCCCAAATACCTNNTGGGGCCAAGGCCTTTTGCTTACTTTTGGCTGGGCCGGCATTCCGGCCTTTCCAAAAGTGAGCCGCTGTAAGAGCGGAACCCATATCAGCCGTTACCGAAGAAATGGATATGTACTCAATCAATCAATCAAACACACCGAGCCCGCATAAAATCCCCCCACCTGCGCACCAGATAATTATGCTCATCCATCACCGAATTCCACACCGCAATATGCCCCATGCGCGCCTCATAAGACCCCCCATCCCGCACCTCACCCACATCAATCAACGGCAACCCATCACTCCCAAGCAACTCCTCCCGAGCAGGCTTGCCGGCATACCAGTAATCCCACTCCGCACTGCTCAAGTGATCCCGACTGCGCGCCGGGTTGCCAATGTAATACCCCTGGCGCGCCATCACTGCCCCAGGCCACCCCGACAACCACCAATTCAAATACGCATAGGCCGCATCCAACACCGCCCCCTTCGCATGCCGCGACAACGACAACCCACCAAACCACGCGCGATAGCCTTCACGCGGCACCGCCAGGCGGTACTTCACCCCCGCACGATGCAGGCGCATCAAGGTCGGCGACCACAGGCTCTGGATATCGATGCTCGGGCTGAGCATCAATTGCGCCGCCTCTTCATCATCAGACCAGAACGCCGCAAAGTGCCCCTCCTTCTGCTTGCGCACCAGGATATCGGCGAGCACGTCGATCTCCTCGATGCTCATATTGCCGATGTCCCTGAAGCTGGCCAGCCCCGCGCCCTGCACCGCCAATGCAGCATCCAGCGCGCCAATGGCCGCGTCACTCTGCAAGGCCGTGCGCGCACGCCAGGCGGGGTCCAACAGCCAGCCCCAGCTTTCGTTACCGTGGCAAAAACCTTCGGGCAACCGTTCGGGGCGGTAGGCGAAACTGTCGGCGTTATGGGTCAGGGGCAACATGCTGATGCGCTCGGTGACCGTGCTGCCGAGGCTGCCATCGTGCTGCACGAACAATCGTTCGCTGGGCACGCTGCCGCTGCCCAGTCGGTCGTCCGGTGATAGGCGACCGCGCTTGGGCAAATCATTGATTTCGTGCCACAGCGCGATGCGTCGGGTGTCGATAGGCTGGATCGCACGGGCCGGCCACACGAAGTCGACGTTGTGGAACCATTGGTCGTAGAGGTCGTAGCTGTCGGGTTGCATCACCGCGATGCGCTGGGCCTGCTCGACATCGTGCACTTGGTAGACCAGGCGAATGCCCAGCTCCTGTTCCGCACGGACGCGCAGGCATTCGAGCAGGGTGACGGATGTGCCGAGGACGCGCAGAGTGATCATGCCGCGAACCGCCGCGAGAACACGTTGAAGGAACGTCGCAACAGTTCGGGGTCTAGGCCACGCAGGATAAACACCAGGCGCGACTGCCGATCGGTGCCCGGCCATGCAGGCAAATGAACCGGCGCATGCAGGCAATGCTGCACACCATGAATGACGATAGGGGCGTTACTGGCGTTCACGTTGAGCAGCCCTTTGACACGAAGGATTTGTTCGCCGTGGCATCTTAACAGCATCGACAACCACACCCCGAAACCCACCCAGTCCAGCGGCTGGTCGAAGGTCAGGCAGCACACTTGGGCGGCGCCGTGGGTAGCGGTGGTAGTGCGATGCAGTTGCCAGCGACTGACTTCCACGGCGGGTTCGGCGCTGCGCAGGCCCTCACCGAGCAGCAGTTGATCGCCGCTGTGGATGTCGTGGGTATCGAGGATCGGCGTACCGGCATTCAGCGCCTGCAAGTGAGCGCGCAACGCCGTGCAATCGCCGGCCAGGTCGGTCTTGCTCAACAGCAGGCGATCCGCCGCCGCTACCTGCGCCAGCCATTCCGGGTGCAGGCGTTCTTGCAGGTCGGCGTGGCTGGCATCGACCAGGGTGATCACCAGGCCAATATGGAAACGCCCGCGCAGTTGCGCGTCGTTGTTCAGGGTGGCGAGGATCGGTGCCGGGTCGGCCAAGCCGGTAGTCTCCAGAATGACGCGCTTGAACGCCGGGATTTCACCGCGCTCGCGGCGTTGCAGCAGACCGAGCAGCGCGTCTTTCAACTCGCCTCGGATCGAACAACACACGCACCCGCTGGGCAGCAGTACGGTGTCCGGTGCCACCTCTTCCACCAGCAGATGGTCGATGCCGACATCGCCGAATTCGTTGATCAGCAGCGCGGTGTCGCCCAGGCTCTCGCCTTGCAGCAGACGCTTGAGCAAGGTGGTCTTGCCGCTGCCAAGGAAGCCGGTGATGACATTAAGGGCGACGCTCATACGGATGACTCCAGATGATCCAGCAAGCGCGGATCGAGGGGATCCAGCGAGCGGCCGAGCATCGTCTCGGCCGCCTGCCAGAGTTGATCCAGACCGCTGGCCAGTGCCTGTTTGCCGGTAGCGCCCAGCAGCAGATACGACGCGCCCTGGAAATCTTCGACCTTGAGCCGGAACACCGCCAGCACCTGATTGATGGCGGCGATTCGGCGCAGGCGTTCGCGGCGTCGGGGCAGTTCGTCGCCCAAAGGATCGCTCCAGTGCAAGTCTTCGCCGAGCAAGCCGCAGAGTCCGCACATGGCTATACCTCACTCATGGCATGACATCGCCGGAGTTCGGGCCCAGGGTCTGGCCGACGAACAGGTTGCCACCGGGCTCGCTGGCCAGCAGCACCGCGGTGGGCGCCACTTCATCCGCCAGGCCGAAGCGCCCCAGAGGCAATTCCTTGGCCTTGGCGCGTTTCCAGTCGTCGCTGATACCGCCCACCAGCGGCGTCTCGATCGGGCCGGGCGCGATGGCGTTGACCAGCACATTGTCCTTGGCCACTTCCAGGGCCAGGGACTTGGTGAAACCGATCACCCCGGCCTTGGCCGCCGCGTAATGGGTCAGCTCGGCGCCGCCCTTGATGCCCAGTTGCGAGGCGACGTTGATGATCCGCCCCCAACGCTGCGCGAGCATGTGCGGCAAGGCGTGCTGGCTGGCGACGAACACGCTGGTGAGGTCGACGCGCAGCATGTCATTCCACATCTCGATGGACAGGTCGACGCAGCGCGCCTGGGTGAGCATGCCGGCGTTGTTGACCAGGATATCGATGCCGCCGAAGTGTTCGACGCAACGGTCAACACTCGCCTGGGCTCCTTCGACGGTGCCGACATCGGCCAGGCATTCGAACACCTCGGCACCGAGGTTGCGGCAGGTGATCGCCGTTTCCGCGAGGCTGGCGGCGTTGCGGTCGGCCAGCACCAGGCGCGCGCCTTCAGCGGCGTAGGCACGGGCGATGGCGGCTCCGATGCCGCTGCCAGCGCCGGTGATCACCGCGCGGCGGTTTTCCAATTGTCTCATGTTCATTCCTCAATCAGTCCGGCCAGCGCACGGTAAGGCCACCGTCGATGACAATGCTTTGCCCGGTCAGATAGCTCGACGCGTCACTGGTCAAAAACTGCACCAGCGACGCCACTTCATCCGCCCGCCCTACCCGGCCCAACGGAATCGCGCGCGCCGCTTTGGCCAAGCCTTCCGGCCCGAGCGAGTTCTTGGCATCCAGCGACTGCGGCGTCTCGATCAACCCTGGAATCACCGCATTGCAACGAATGCCCTTGGCCGCCAATTCCACCGCCAGCGACCGGCACAACCCCGGCACGCCAGCCTTGGCCGCCGCGTAGTGGCTGTGTTCCTGCCAGCCATACACGCCGCCGGCAATCGACGAAATCGCCACCAGCGCGCCGCCTGCATGCATATGCCGGGTTGCCGCGCGGAAGGTGCGCATCACCCCCGTGAGGTCGACATTGAGCATCTCGTCCCACAGCGCGTCGGTCATCTCCAGCAAGGGTGCGCGGCGTAGCAGGCCGGCATTGGCCACGGCATAATCGAGTCGGCCGAAATGCTGGACGGCTTGCGCGGCCAGCGCATCGACAGAAGCGGTGTCACCCACGTCCAACGGCAGCATCAGGCACTCGCCGCCCGCCTCTGCCACAAGGCTGACGGTGGTCTGCGGGTCATGGGGATCGGCCGGGTAATACCCGCCGACCACCGCCACGCCGTTGCGCGCATAGGCCACGGCGAGGGCTTGGCCGATGCCGCTGGCGGCACCGGTAATCAAGGCAACTTTACGGCTCATCGAACACTCCTTACTGAACGGTTTCCGGACGCACATGACGTGCGGCAAACATCAAGGCGCCAGACAGGAAGCACGGCAGCGCACCGAACCACAGCGCGGCGGTCTGCCAGTCGCTGCCCGCGGACAACACCTGGGTCGCGCCAAAACCTGCGACTACCGCACCAATCGGGCCCATGGCATGGATGATTGCGCCACCGGTGGCGCGGATGCTGGTGGGGAAACTCTCGCTGATAAAGAACAGCGCCGCCGAGTACGGCCCGATCAGGAAGAACAGGCCCAGGCTGTACAGCCCGACCACCATCGGCATATTGCTTGGGCCAAACAGCATCCCGGCAAACGACAGGCCGCCGAGCATCCAGCCCAGGCCGATCACGTTGCGACGGCCGATCTTGTCGCCCATCCAGCCGTGGCTGAGGTAACCGCAATAGCCGACCAGGTTCGACAGCACCAGGATGATCAGCGAGTTCTCGAACGAGATGTGGTGCACGCTGATGATCACCGAGGTACCGAGCACGCTGAACACCTGGATCGCCGCCCAGTTGAGCAACAGTGCCGCGCCAATCACTAAGGTGGCGCGACGCGCCGGGCCACGGAACGCGGCTTTAAGGCCCGCCTTGCTGTGTTCGTCGTAGTCCACGCCGTAGGTGGCGGCGACGTTTTTCGCTTCTGTGACGGCGCCGCTTTTACGCAATTGGCTGATGCGCTGGTGGATCTGGAACTGCGGGCTCTCCTTGAGTTTGCGCGCCATGATCGCGATGACGATGGCCGGGATCGCGGCGAAGATAAAGCAGCCCTGCCAGCCAATGACCGGCAGCAACAGCGCGGTCAAACCGGCGGCAATCAAAGCACCCACCGGCCAGCCGCCCTGCACCAGGCTGTAGATAAAACCGCGGCGCTTGGTCAGGCGCGGATCCTCAGAGGCGCCATACAACTCACTCAAATACGTGGCGTTGACGGTTTCCTCGGCATAACCCAAACCGCCCAAGGAACGGATCAAGATCAGCGGCGATTTGCCCCACGCTCCGCCAATCGCCGTCAGCGCCGAGCACAGCGCGGAACCGGCCACGGTGAAGATAATCCCGGTGCGCCGCCCCAATTTGTCCACCACCGGGCCGATGGCAAACGCGACCACCGCCGTGCCCACCGCCACCCACGTCGCGATTTCAGCTTGCTCCACTTCACCCCAGCCAAAATGCCGACCGATCTCCGGCAACAAGGTGCCGAACAGGATGAAGTCATACACCGCAAACACCCAGGCGAAAAACGCGATCCAGGTGGCGAAACGCACCTCCTTGGACGTCAGTTGCCGGGGTTTCCAGCCAGTCAGGTCAAGCTTGTTGTAGATGGACATGGGTCGCGCCTCAGGAATAAGGGGTCAGGTACGGGGTTGGCGGCGGATGAAGTCGTCGGCGATTTCGTCAAAGGTGACGAAGCGCACGCCGGCATGGCTCTGGATGTGTTCGATCAGGCGCTCCAGCATCAGCAGCACTTGCGGGCGGCCGGAGACGTCGGGGTGGATGGTCATGGTGAACACCGCGTGTTCGTGTTCGCGGTAGACCCAGTCGAACTGGTCGCGCCACATTTCTTCCAGGTGACGCGGGTTGACGAAGCCGTGGCTGTTGGGGGCTTTTTTGATGAACATCATCGGCGGCAGGTCGTCCAGGTACCAGTTGGCCGGGATCTCCACCAGGTCGGTTTCTTCGCCGCGCACCAGGGGTTTCATCCAGGTGTCGGGGTGCTGGCTGTAGTCGATCTTGGTCCAGCTGTCGCCCTTGCGCACGTAGTAGGGGTGGAAGTCGTTGTGCATCAGGCTGTGGTCGTACTTGATGCCTTTTTTCAGCAGCAGTTCGTTGGTGACCTTGCTGAATTCCCACCACGGCGCCACGTAGCCGGTTGGGCGTTTACCGGTGACCTGGGTGATCAGCTCGATGGATTTATCCAGGACGATTTCTTCCTGCTCGGCGGTCATGGCGATGGGGTTTTCGTGGCTGTAGCCGTGCACGCCGATTTCGTGACCGGCGTCGGCCACGGCTTTCATTTGCTCGGGGAAGGTTTCCATCGAGTGGCCTGGGATAAACCAGGTGGTGCGCAGGCCGTAGCGTTCGAACAGCTTGAGCAGGCGCGGCGCGCCGATTTCCCCGGCGAACAGGCCACGGGAGATGTCGTCCGGCGAATCTTCGCCGCCATAGGAACCGAGCCAGCCGGCGACGGCGTCAACGTCGACGCCGAATGCACAGAGAATGTCTTTAGCCATGATGTGTCTCCTTAAACGTTGAGTACGGATTCGACGGACAACGCTGCGCGCAGCAGGCGAGCGTCTTCCCCCGTCGGGGCGCTGAGCAGCAGCCCGGTGGGCAGGCCCTGGGCATCGCGGCCGCTGGGCAGGGTCACGCCCGGCATGTCGAGCAAACTGCCGGGCATGGTCAGGCGCAGGGTGGCGAGGTTGGTGTTCACAAACAGGTCGTCGTCGGCTTCCAGCGGTGCCAATGCGGGTGCGACGTGGGCGACGGTGGGGGTGATCAGGATGGCGCCGTCGAGGTCGTCGACCAGTTGCTGTTGCAGGCGACGGCGGGCATCGACCAGATGCAGCAGTTGGCTGGCCGGCAGCGTGCGCGCGGCTTCGAGGCGGCGGCGTACGCGCGGGTCGAGTTGTTCGGCGTCAGGGCTGTCGAGCAAGGCTTCGTGCAGGGCGAAGGCTTCGAAGGAACCGAGCCAGCCGTGGTGTTTGATCAGGTCCAGGGTGGCCTGGAAGGTCGGGCATTCGCGTTCTTCGATCAGTGCGCCGTGGGCCTTGAGTTGCTCCACGGCGCGCAGCAGGTTGTTGCGCACGGCGGCTTCGACGTCTTGTTGCGCCAGCACAAAACGCTGGCCCTTGAGGCTACGAGCGGTGTGGGTTTGAGTGCGGCCATGCAGCAGATCGTCGATGGCCAGGGCATCACGCACACTGCGGGTCAGCGGGCCCTGGCTGTCGAGGGTATGGGCCAACGGGAACACGCTGTCGCGGCTGTAGCGTCGGCTGCTGCTGCGGTAACCCACCAGGCCGTTGAAGGCCGAGGGGATGCGGATCGAACCGGCGGTGTCGGTGCCCATGGCGATCGGCACGATGCCAGCGGCGACGGCCACCGCAGAACCGGACGACGAACCGCCGGGAATGCGCGGTTGGTCAGTGCCATGGGGGTTGTGCGGCGTGCCGAAATGCGGGTTCAGGCCCAGGCCGGAATAGGCCAGCTCGCTGAGGTTGGTCTTGCCCACGCTGACCATCCCGGCGCGGCACAGCAGGCCCACGGTCGGTGCGTCGAGCAACGCAGCGGGCGCGTTGCGGCGGTAAGCGGCGCCCGCAGTGGTGACGCTGCCGGCCACGTCGAACAGATCTTTCCAGGCCAGAGGCACGCCGTCGAATACGCTCAATGGCTGGCCGGCGCGCCAGCGGGCGGCAGAGGCTTCGGCTTCGCGACGCGCACGCTCGGCGGTCAGGCTGATAAACACCGCCGGGACCTCACTCGCCTTTTCGAGTGCCTGTTCGAGGATTTGCACCGGATCGCTGCGACCGCTGGCGAAATCCTCGGCCATTGAAGTGGCGTCTGACATCAAGGTGACCCTCAGAAAACGTACATATTAATAAAATGTACATTTTACAAAGGCAGCTTTCGTGCCAGTCTTTCTCAGGCAGCATTTACACAATCAGGGGATTTCGCCCAGAGCTACGGGATAGATGGTATTAACCAGCCGGAAAAAATCTTGCCAGGCCGCTGGAAAGCGCCTTCAATGAAATAATGTATCTTTTATTAATAAGTACATTTTGGTGCAGAAAAGTAACATTCCCCGATTCCGAGCCCCACAAAGGTGCCACCGCTGTGGCGCAGGGTGACAGGCGTAACTTATGAGAGAATCCCCGGCCACCGTCCTACAAGCCTCAGAGAAAGCGATGAAAGCAGCGTCCGCCTCGGCCTCCCGTTACGCGATGATTCACCAGGTATTGCGTGATGCGATCGTCAACGGCACCGCGCGCCACGGCTTGGTCTTGCTGGAGGCGCCACTGGCTGAATTGTTCGGCACCAGTCGTGTGCCGGTGCGTCGGGCACTGGACCTGCTGCATGAGGAAGGCCTGATCTGCCGCTTCAACGGCCGGGGTTACCTGATCAATCCCGAAGGCCTGGCGATGGAGCCGCTACGCCTGCCCCTGAGCCACGCGCACCTGGGCCTCAACGGCGAAGATGAGTTGGTGGACACGCGGCCACTGGGCGAGCGCATCGTCGAAGAGATCGGCGCGGCGTTATCCACCTGCATTGCCTTCGGCCATTACCGCCTCGATGAGCAAGCCGCCGCCGACCACTACGGCGTCAGCCGCGCAGTGGTGCGTGAAGCGCTGATGCGCCTGCGCGACCGGGGGCTGGTGGAAAAAGAGCCCTACTCCCAATGGTTGGCCGGACCGCTGACCGCCCGTGAAGTCACCGAAGACTACGAGCTGCGCGCCTGCCTGGAACCCGAAGCTTTGCGCCAAAGTGCGCCGGGGCTGGACCGCGAGATGCTGGAAGCGATGTTGCAACGCGTGCTGGACGCCCAGGACAGCGCCCACTGCAGCCTGGAGGCCATCGAACAGATCGAGGAGGACTTGCACCAGCGCTGCCTCGCCGGCCTGCAGAATCGCAAGATCGCGGCGTTGATCCGCCAAGGCCAAAGCCCGATGATCATCAGCCGGATTTTCTACCGTTTGCTGGGGATCGGCGCCGATCCGGCCATGCTGGCCGAACATCGGTTGATTCTGGAGTTGTTGCTGCACGGTGCATTTGATGCAGCGGCGTTGAATCTGCGTGAGCACCTGCAACGCGCACGGCAGCGCATGCTGCAACGGTTGAAAGTGTTGTCAGTGCTGCCGGAGCAGCCATTGCCGAGCTATCTGCATAAGATCAGCTGAATTCATGCAATTTGTTGCTAACTTCACGCGACCATTGAAACCACCGCTACCCCGCCCCATCTAACCTGCATACTTCCTTATGCAGGTGCCCCATGAGCGACCAGCAAGAATTCCCTGATTACGACCTCAACGACTACGCCGACCCCGAAAACGCTGAATCCGCCTCGTCCAATACCGGCCTAGCCCTGCCAGGGCAAAACCTGCCGGACAAGGTCTACATCATCCCGATCCACAACCGGCCCTTCTTCCCGGCGCAAGTGCTGCCGGTGATCGTCAACGAAGAGCCGTGGGCCGAAACCCTGCAGTTGGTGAGCAAATCCGACCACCATTCCCTGGCCCTGTTCTTCATGGACACGCCACCGGAAGACCCGCGCCACTTCGACACCTCCAGCCTGCCGCTGTACGGCACCCTGGTGAAGGTGCACCACGCCAGCCGCGAAAACGGCAAGCTGCAATTCGTCGCCCAGGGCCTGACGCGCGTGCGCATCAAGACCTGGCTCAAGCACCACCGCCCACCGTACCAGGTGGAAGTCGAATACCCGCACCAGCCGAGCGAGCCGACCGATGAGGTCAAGGCTTACGGCATGGCGCTGATCAATGCGATCAAGGAACTGCTGCCCCTCAACCCGCTGTACAGCGAAGAGTTGAAGAACTACCTCAACCGCTTCAGCCCCAACGACCCGTCGCCACTCACCGACTTCGCCGCCGCGCTGACGTCGGCCACCGGTAACGAGTTGCAGGAAGTGCTGGACTGCGTGCCCATGCTCAAGCGCATGGAAAAAGTGCTGCCGATGCTGCGCAAAGAGGTTGAAGTCGCGCGCCTGCAAAAAGAACTCTCCGCCGAGGTCAACCGCAAGATCGGCGAGCACCAGCGCGAGTTCTTCCTCAAGGAACAACTCAAGGTCATCCAGCAAGAGCTGGGCCTGACCAAGGACGACCGCAGCGCGGACGTCGAACAGTTCGAGCAACGCCTGGAAGGCAAAGTGCTGCCGCCCCAGGCGAAAAAACGCATCGATGAAGAATTGAACAAACTGTCGATCCTCGAAACCGGTTCACCGGAATACGCGGTGACACGCAACTACCTGGACTGGGCCACTTCGGTGCCGTGGGGCGTGTTTGGCGAGGACAAACTCGACCTGAAACATGCGCGAAAAGTGCTGGATAAACACCATGCGGGCCTGGATGACATCAAGAGCCGCATCCTCGAATTCCTTGCGGTGGGCGCCTACAAAGGCGAAGTCGCCGGCTCCATCGTACTGCTGGTCGGCCCGCCGGGCGTGGGCAAGACCAGCGTGGGTAAATCCATCGCCGAGTCCCTGGGCCGGCCGTTCTACCGCTTCAGCGTCGGCGGCATGCGCGACGAGGCCGAGATCAAGGGCCATCGCCGTACCTACATCGGCGCCCTGCCGGGCAAGCTGGTGCAGGCGCTTAAAGATGTGGAAGTGATGAACCCGGTGATCATGCTCGACGAGATCGACAAGATGGGCCAAAGCTTCCAGGGCGACCCGGCGTCGGCCTTGCTGGAAACCCTTGACCCTGAGCAGAACGTCGAATTCCTCGACCATTACCTGGACCTGCGCCTGGACCTGTCCAAAGTGCTGTTCGTGTGCACCGCCAACACCCTGGATTCCATCCCCGGCCCACTGCTGGACCGTATGGAAGTGATTCGCCTGTCGGGCTATATCACCGAAGAAAAAGTCGCCATCGCCAAGCGCCACCTGTGGCCGAAACAGCTGGAAAAAGCCGGCGTGTCGAAAAACAGCCTGACCATCAGTGATGGCGCCTTGCGTGCGTTGATCGACGGTTACGCTCGCGAAGCCGGGGTGCGTCAGCTGGAGAAACAGCTGGGCAAACTGGTGCGCAAGGCGGTGGTCAAGTTGCTGGACGAGCCGGATTCGGTGATCAAGATCGGCAACAAGGACCTGGAAAGCTCACTGGGCATCCCGGTATTCCGCAACGAGCAAGTACTGTCCGGCACCGGCGTGATCACAGGCCTGGCCTGGACCAGCATGGGCGGCGCGACGCTGCCGATCGAGGCGACGCGTATCCACACGCTCAATCGCGGTTTCAAACTCACCGGGCAATTGGGCGAAGTGATGAAGGAGTCTGCGGAAATCGCCTACAGCTACATCAGCTCGAACCTGAAGTCGTTTGGTGGTGATCCGAAGTTTTTCGACGAAGCCTTCGTGCACTTGCACGTGCCGGAAGGCGCCACGCCGAAAGACGGCCCGAGCGCCGGGGTGACCATGGCCAGTGCGTTGTTGTCCCTGGCGCGCAACCAACCGCCGAAGAAAGGCGTGGCAATGACCGGTGAGCTGACGTTGACCGGGCATGTACTGCCGATTGGCGGCGTGCGCGAAAAGGTGATTGCGGCGCGGCGCCAGAAGATCCATGAGCTGATCCTGCCGGAGCCGAACCGTGGCAGCTATGAAGAGTTGCCGGAATACCTGAAGGAAGGCATGACGGTGCACTTTGCCAAGCGCTTTGCGGATGTGGCCAAAGTGCTGTTCTGACAGATCTCTATCGGCTTTAATGCCCTCTTGGCGAGCAAGCCCGCTCCCACATTTTGACCGCATTCCAAAGGATGTACCTGGTCAAAATGTGGGAGCGGGCTTGCTCGCGAAAGCGCCCGCCCAGTCACCACAAAATCCCCTCCTGTCACACCTTGTCTCATCTTCGGTTATGCTCGCCCTTCGTCGTGAATCAACGGAGCCCCCATGACCGCTGCCCGCCTGCTTCTCCCCTTGAGCCTTGCCCTGCTGGCCGCGTGCGCCAGTGCACCGAAGCAAAACGTCACCGTGGACAACCAGAGCGCCTGCCCGCTCCAGCTCAAAAGCGGACAAAACCTGATCCTCACGCTGCCAAGCAACCCCACCACCGGTTACCGCTGGGCCATCCAGGACTCCGCTGGCGGCGTGCTGCGCGCGCTGAGCCCGGAGGTCTACAGCAGCTCGGAATCCGGCGTGATCGGCGGCGGTGGCCAGTCGACCTGGCGTTTCCAGGCTTTCGCAGCCGGCCAGGGCCGTTTGCGCCTGACCTCCCAGCAACCCTGGGAACCGGAAGCCGAACCCGTCGAAACCTTTGACTGCGCCATCACGGTGAACTGATATGCCATGGCTGATTCTTGCGTTGATGGGCGCCGGCACCTTTATCTACGGCCTGACCACCCATGCCACCTTGCTGTGCCTGCTGGTCAAACCGCTGCCGGTGCTGGCGCTGTTGGGTTGGCTGCATGATGCACCGCCCACCGACTATCGACGCTGGATCAGCCTGGGGCTGATTTTTTCCCTGGTGGGTGACGTATTGCTCGCCTGGCCGGGCGACCTGTTTATCTTTGGCCTGGGTGCCTTCCTGTTTGCACATTTGGCGTATCTGAAAGCCTACTTCAGCGATTGCCGCCGCCTGGCGCTGCTGCCGCTGATATTGGCGCTGGGCGTAAGCGCAATCCTGTTGAACATCCTGATCTCCCATGGCCTGGGCGACCTGCTGGTTCCGGTGGTGGTTTACGCGCTGGTGATCAGCGCCATGCTCTGGCGTGCGTTGGCGCGGCTGGGCAGCGACGTGCCGAAACGCTCGGCATGGCTGGCGGCGGCGGGTGCGGCGTCGTTTGTGTTTTCTGACACGCTGATCGGTATCAATCGGTTTGTGGTGGCGTTCGATGCGGCGCCGTATTTGCTGATCACCACGTATTGGCTGGGACAGTGGGGTATCACTGCATCTGCGTTTGCACTCGGTACACAGACAGAACACCCCAGCGACAATCCTTGAAAAAACCAAGTCCTCTTTCCTACGCCCTGCCTAGAATCAAAACGTCTAAACGACTGGTAGTTTTAACAGTTACGTAAAGTAGGCGTCTGCCGATAACGTCATGGGACAACGCGCATAATCATGTGGGCGAATGGGTCAGAAGGATTCAATCATGGCCACCCGTAGAACACTCAAGAAAGCCAAGGGAACATTGACCGCATCCATCAACGGTAAAGCGAATTTCGTTGCAAACGCGGTTTATCTGACGCACGAGAATGAACTGACAAGGATCGTAGGCGTGGATGAGGATTCAGCCAGCCTTCTGCGCATCATCCAGATTGATATGGTGGCGCACATACCCTACGGCGAACATGATTTTCCAGGCGATCACATTCGCGCACTCATAGGCGGTGGAAACACTGCTCCCTCGCACTATTTAACCAGCAGCGGTCGTGTGACCGTTGATTTTGACCATAAAACTGGCCGCTACGAGGGCCAGTTCAAGCTCACTGCACAAAACATCTTTCCACCAAAAAACATCATTGAGGTTGAGGGTGCTTTTGCTATTCACACGGGCCCTACCGCCAAAAAGTGACGGAGATCGCCGGGGAGGTGAAGCCAGTACCGAAAGCTCCATCACGGTTTATCAGACAACCCGCGCACACCAAGGCCAACTTGGCTAAAATGCCGGCCTTTCCCCATCGTCGCCGGAACAACCGTGAGCAAAGAACCCGATCGCCTATTCGCCCAGCCCCTGCCCCAGGTGCCGGACTTCGCCTTTAACGAGGACGTGGTGCGGGTGTTCCCGGACATGATCAAGCGCTCGGTGCCCGGTTACCCGACCATCGTCGAGAACCTCGGCGTCCTCGCCGCGCAGTTTGCCCAACCTAACAGCGTGCTATATGACCTGGGATCCTCGCTGGGCGCGGTGACCCAGGCCCTGCGCCGCCACGTGCGCACCGACGGTTGCCGGGTGATCGCGGTGGATAACTCGGCCGCGATGGTCGAGCGTTGCCGTGAATACCTCAATGGCCAAGACTCGATGTTCCAGGAGCTGCTGCCGGTCGAGGTTATCGAGGGCGATATCCTCGCGCTGCAGTTCCAGCCGGCCTCGGTGGTGGCGCTGAATTTCACCCTGCAATTCATCGCGCCCGATGAGCGCCTGGCCTTGCTCGCGCGCATCCGCCAGTCGCTGTTGCCGGGTGGCGCGCTGATCCTCTCGGAAAAGCTGCGTTTCAACGATGCAGAAGAACACGCGCTGCTCACCGATCTGCACATCGCGTTCAAACGCGCCAACGGCTACAGCGAACTGGAAATCGCCCAGAAGCGCAGCGCCATCGAAAACGTCATGAAGCCCGACAGCCTCGAAGAACACCGCGAGCGCCTGCTGGCGGCCGGTTTTTCGACAGTCGTGCCGTGGTTCCAGTGTCTTAACTTTGCCTCGTTGATTGCCTTGCCATGATTGATCTGTCTCCCCTCGCCCGCCATCTGGTCGGCACTCCCCTGGCCGTGTGGGCCCAGGGCCTGCAAGCGCAACTCGATAGCAAGATGGAAAAGGGTCATGGCGACCTGGAGCGCTGGCAGAGTGCGCTGGATGCATTGCCAAAAATCCAGCCCAGCGAAGTGGATTTACTCAACGGACTGACGCTCGATACCGATTGCGACGACGACACCCGCGAGCAGATGCATGCCGCGCTGATGGGCCTGAGCCCGTGGCGCAAAGGTCCATTCAACCTGTTCGGCGTGCATGTGGACACCGAATGGCGCTCGGACTGGAAGTGGTCCCGCGTGGCACCGCACCTGAACCTGAAGGGCAAGCGCATCCTCGACGTGGGCTGCGGCAACGGTTACTACATGTGGCGCATGCTCGGCGCCGGGGCCGACAGCGTGATTGGCGTGGACCCGAACTGGTTGTTCTTCTGTCAGTTCCAGGCGGTGCAGCGTTACCTGTCAGAACCCAAGGCGTGGCACCTGCCGTTCCCGTTCGAAGACCTGCCAGCGAACCTGGAAGGGTTCGACACGGTGTTTTCCATGGGCGTGTTCTATCACCGGCGTTCGCCCATCGAGCATTTGCTCGCGCTGAAGGACACCCTGGTCAAGGGCGGCGAATTGGTGCTGGAAACCCTGGTGGTCGAAGGCGATCAGCAGCAGGTGCTGGTGCCGGAAGATCGCTACGCGCAGATGCGCAACGTGTGGTTCCTGCCGTCGGTGCCGGCGTTGATGCTGTGGCTACGCCGCGCGGGCTTCAGCGACGTGCGCTGCGTGGATGTAAGCGTGACCACCGTCGAGGAACAGCGTGGGACAGAGTGGATGAAGTACCAGTCGCTGAGTGATTTCCTCGATCCGCACGATCACAGCAAGACGATTGAAGGGCTGCCGGCACCGATGCGGGCGGTGATCATCGCCCGCAAATAAATCTCAAAGGGACGGCTTGGCTCTTCGCGCCTTGAAGAACTCACTCAAGACCGTCCCGCACTCCTCGGCCAGCACCCCTCCTTCAAACAGCACCTTATGATTGAGAAAGCCCTGGGTAAAAAACTGCCCCTGGCTTTGCACGATCCCCGCTTTGGGTTCCAGCGCGCCGTACACCACGCGCGCAATCCGCGAATGCACGATCAGCCCCGCGCACATGCTGCACGGCTCCAGGGTCACATAGAGCGTGCTGCCCACCAGGCGATAGTTGCTGATGGCTTGCGCGGCGGCGCGGATGGCGACCATTTCGGCGTGGGCGCTGGGGTCGTTGCCGCTGATGGGGCAGTTGAAGCCACGGCCGATGATTTCGCCGTCTTGCACCAGCACCGCACCGACGGGCACTTCACCCAATGCCGCGCCTTGGGCAGCCAGGGCCAGGGCTTCGCGCATGAAGTCCTGGTCGCGGCTGCGGTCGATGATTGCGGTGGGGCGGAACTGGCGCATCACGCCACCTCGATGGCGGCCATCAGGCCGGTTTCCATGTGGTCGATCACGTGGCAGTGGAACATCCACACCCCTGGATTATCCGCCACCAACGCCACGCGAGCGCGCTCGTTTTTACCCAGCAGGTAGGTGTCGGTGAAGTACGGGATCACCTTGTGGCGGTTCGAGGCGATCACCTTGAAGCTCATGCCGTGCAGGTGAATCGGGTGCTGGTACTGGGTCATGTTCTTCAATTCGAAAATGTAGCTCTTGCCCTTTTCCAGCTTGGCAATCGGGCGGTCGGCGCAGGTCTTGTCGGTGATGTCCCAGGCCTTGCCGTTGATCTGCCACAGGCTCGGTGGTTTCCCGTCATCCACGGACACCGTGCCGACCCACTCGAAATTGAAGTTGAGTTTCTCCGCATTGGCCAGGTCTGGCTCGGCAATCGGGTTGGCGGGCAATGCAGGCGGCCACTCAGTCGGCGCATCGGCGTTGGCCACCGAACGGAAGGTGCCCAGGCGTACCGGGCCATTGCGGATCGACAGTTCTTCCCCCGCCGGCGGTGCCTTGATCGCCAGGCAGATGCGCATGCCGGGGCCCAACCAGTATTCCTTGCCCAGCGGGCGCGGCTCGATGGGGTTGCCGTCCAGCGCGTAGATCTGCGCCTCGACATCCGGAATGTTGATGCGATAGGTCAGGGTGTTGTCGAGGTTGAGCAGACGCACGCGAGTAATCTGCCCGGCGGGCAAATCGACGACTGCCTGGGACACGCCATTGATCGTCGACAACCGCCCGGCCGTGCCGCCGCGTGCCGCTTCACGGGGAATGCTGAAGGCCACGAAAGCGCCCTCTTCGTCCACGTGCCAGCTCTTCAGGCTAAGCGTGCACTCGTACTTGAAACCGGTGGGTTCGCGCTCTTCGATGATCAGCGGGCCGACCAAGCCACGGCCGAGTTCTTCGCTGCTGTTCACGTGGGGGTGATACCAGTAGCTGCCGGCGTCGGGCACACGGAATTTGTAGTCGAAATACTCACCGGGCAGTACCGGCAACTGCGAGACGTAGGGCACGCCGTCCATTTCCAGCGGCAGGCGGATGCCATGCCAGTGGATGGTGGTGGCGACCGGCAAGTGGTTGATAAAACGCACCCGCAGCCATTCGCCCTGGCGCACCCGCAACTCGGTGCCCGGCGCTGACGGACCGAACGCCCAGGCTTCGGTCTTATGGCCCGGCACCAGTTCCACCTCCAGGGGCGCGGCGATCAGCTCGTAGTCATGCCCCGCCTCGGCCTCGGCAACTTTCCCCAGCCAGTAGCGGTAGGCGCCACCGGCACCGACGCCCACTACGGCCAGGCCTGCAAGACCACCCAGGATTTGTCGACGGGAAAAGGATCGGGACACAACAACCTCACGTATCGGCCGCAGGCCCAGGGCCTGCAAAGGGCAGATACGATACACCTGCCCTGGCTAAACAGTAAGGCTTCGCATTGCCGCAGTGGGCGGATCAGGCCTTGGCGGCCGCCAGGATCAGGGCTTTCATCTCGGCCACGGCACCTTTGAAACCGACGAACAGCGCGTGCGCCACCAGCGCATGGCCGATGTTCAACTCATTGATGCCCTTGATCGCGGCCACGGCTTCAACGTTGTGGTAGTGCAGGCCGTGGCCGGCGTTGACGATCAAGCCTTGCTTGAGGCCGCAGCTCACGCCGTCGATGATACGTTGCAGCTCATCGGCCACTTCGGTGGGCGTGGTGGCATCGGCGTAACGCCCGGTGTGCAGTTCAATGGCCGGTGCACCGACACGGCGCGAGGCTTCGATCTGGCGCTCGTCAGCGTCGATGAACAGCGACACTTCGCTGCCGATCTTCGACAGGCGCTCCACGGCGGCCTTGATCCGCGCTTCCTGGCCGGCCACATCGAGGCCGCCTTCGGTGGTCAGTTCCTGACGGGTTTCCGGCACCAGGCAGATGTGCGCCGGGCGGATGCGCTCGGCGAACTGCATCATTTCTTCGGTGACGCCCATTTCGAAGTTCATGCGGGTTTGCAGCACGTCCTTGAGCACCAGCACGTCACGCTCCTGGATGTGGCGGCGGTCTTCGCGCAGGTGCACGGTGATGCCGTCGGCGCCCGCTTCTTCGGCGTCCAGCGCGGCCTTGACCGGGTCAGGGTAACGGGTGCCCCGGGCCTGGCGCAGGGTAGCGACGTGGTCGATGTTGACGCCAAGAAGAATGCGATTGCTGGTGGTCACGGAAGCGCTCCTGAAAAGGGAAAGAAACGCTGCACAGCATACACGGGGTTGTCAGGGCTTTCGAAACAACTCGCGACTGACCAGCGGCCGTCCGCCCAAGTGCACGGCCAGGGCCTGGCGCATCAGGCGCTTGGCGGCAGACAGCGCACCCGGTGCGGTCCAGTCGGCTTCGCTCATGGCCAGCAACTCGGTGCCCTGGAACAGGCCCGGTTGCAGCAGGTAGACACGCTCCAGGCCGGCGTCGACCTGCAGACGGTACATGCCGTCGGCCGCGATGGGGTCGCCGTGCAGGTCATTGGTCAGTTCAAAACCGTAGCCCAGGTCGTCGAGCAGGCGCCATTCGAAGGCGCGCAGCAGTGGTTCCAGAGGGCGCCCTTCGGCCAGGGCCAGCAAGGTGGCAGCGTAGTGATCGAAGACGGCCGGGTGCGGGTCTTCGGCAGGGAGCAGGCGGATCAACAGTTCATTGAGGTAGAGCCCACTGAACAGCGCCTCGCCATTGAGCCAGGCGGACGTGCCGACGCTTTCCATGCGACCGACGTTCTTCAGCTCGCCCTTGCCGCGAAACTCCACGTCCAGGGCCACGAATGGCCGTGCCAGCGTGCCCGCCTTGCCTCGCGCGCTACGCAAGACTGCACGCAGGCGGCCTTGGGGCGTGAGGAAGTCCACCAAGGCGCTGGTCTCACGGTAGGCGCGGCTGTGCAGGACGTAGGCGAGTTGGCTGGGGGGTGGGGATTGGGACATGGGAGTCTCGATGACGGAACGCAAACCATGAAATAGCGAAGAACCACTGTGGTGAGCGGGCTTG